>NZ_JBEZZG010000010.1:153280-244689 GCF_040639085.1 Nonomuraea sp. NPDC023979 | reverse complement strand
CCCGCGGCCCGCCCCCGCCCCGCTGGCGGCGTCGGCCCTCCCCCCGTTCGTGGCCCCCCCCCCTTAGTCGGGGGGGGGGCCCCCCCGGCCCCCCCCACCCCCCTTTTTTTCGTCGTTCAGAGGTCGACGTCGAGCTTGCCGGGGGCGAGCCGTACGGAGTAGCCGAGGTCGTCGAGGGCCTTGGCCAGCTCGTCGGGGGTGGTGGGCGTCAGGCCGCTCTCCAGCAGCTTCCTGGCGATCTCGCCCCGGGTGGCCTTGGCCATGTGGCTGACGACCTTGCCGTCCTTGAAGACCCGTACGGACACGCCGCGGTCGCCGGGGCGCCAGGCGCCCGCGTAGGTGGCCGAGCGCAGGTCGACGACCAGGCCGGGCAGCCGGTCCAGCTCGGCGGTGATCAGCGGGCGCCAGAAGGCCGCCAGCCCGCCCAGGGGCTTCAGCGACACGCCCATCGACAGCCGGTAGGGCGGGATGCGGTCGGACAGCCGCACGACCCCCCACAGCCCCGAGAAGATCAGCACGCTCTCCTCGGCCCTGGCCCGTGCGTCGGCGTCGAGGCCGGACAGCGCCAGGTTGTCGTAGAGCACGCCCGTGTAGAGCTCGGCGGCGGGCAGCGTGGCCGCCTCCTTGAGCGCGAGGTTCTTGGCCAGCTCGGGGGCCTGACCGGGCGACAGGCCGAGCACGCTCAGAGCGTCGCGGCGGCGCGAGGCCTTGATCAGGGCGCTCATGACCCGCCCGCGCGGGCGGCCGAGCTTGGGGAACGACAGCTCTCCGACGGGCGGGCCGTCTCCCGTGGACGCCTTGCCCTCGGACGGCGGCAGCAGAATCAGCACAGCCGAACCCTATACGCCCTGGTCATCACCGGTGGCCGGTGGTGGCGACGCCCTGCACGAAGTAGCGCTGCCCGGCGAAGAAGACGACGACGAGCGGCAGCGTGGTGATCACGCTCGCGGCCAGGACGAGCTCCCACTTGGGGTCGCCGCCCTGGTAGAACTGGTCGACGACGGCCTTCAGCCCCCGGGGCAGCGTGAACAGGCTCGGGTCCTGCAGATAGACCAGCGGCTTCATCAGGTCGAACCAGCTCGCCTTCAGCTCGAACACGAACGCGATGATCAGCGCCGGTTTCGCCAGCGGCACCGCGATCCGCCAGAACAGGTCCAGGTACGTGGCGCCGTCCACCCGGGCGGCCTCGAACACGTACCGGGGCACGCCGAGCAGGAACTGGCGCAGCAGGAAGATGTAGAACGCCGAGCCGAAGAGGTTGCCCGCCCACAGCGGCACCTGGGTCCCGGTCAGCCCGGCGGCGTGCCAGATCAGGTACGTCGGCACGAGCGTCACCGCGGCCGGGAGCATCATGGTGCCCAGCACGCTCGCGAAGATCACGTTGCGCCCGGGGAAGCGGAAGTAGGCGAACCCGAACGCCACGAAGGCGCTCGACAGCGTCACCGCGAGCGCCGCCGCCAGCCCCACGAGCACGGTGTTCACCAGCCACGCCAGCATCGGCACGGCCTCCCAGACCACCGCGTAGTTCTCCGGCGCGAACGGGTCGGGCCACGGGACGAACGGGTCGGCGAAGGTGTGGGAGCGCGGCTTGAGCGAGGCGACGACCAGCCACACGAACGGGTACAGGAAGATCACCGACGCCGCCGCGAGCATCATCCAGAAGAACGGCCGCCGCCTCACGCCCGCTCTCCCGCCTCGTAGTGCACCAGCCGCCCGCCGAGCTTCCACTGCACGAGCGTGATCAGCGCGATCACCAGGAAGAGCACCCAGGCCAGCGCCGAGGCGTAGCCCATGTGCAGGAACTGGAACGCCTGCTGGAACAGGTAGACGACGTAGAACAGCGCCGAGTCGCCCGACGCCTGCTGCGTCACCTGGTTGCCGAAGAACATGGCGTACACCTGGTCGAACATCTGCAGCGACGCGATCGTGTTGATGATCACGACGAAGAACAGCGCCGGGCTGATCATCGGCAGCGTGATCCGCCGGAACCGCGCCCACGCCCCGGCCCCGTCGATCATCGCGGCCTCGGCCAGCTCGGCGGGCACGTTCCGCAGCGCCGCGAACAGGATGATCGTCGTCGAGCCCAGGTTCCACAGCGACATGAGCACGATGCCCGGCAGGATCCAGTCCGGGTCGGTCGTCCACTGCGGCCCCTCGACGCCGAACAGGCCGAGGAACTGGTTGACCATGCCCGCCTGCCCGTTCAGCAGGAACAGGAACAGCACCCCCACCGCCACGTACGGGGTCATCGACGGCAGGTAGAAGATCGTCCGGAAGACTCCGGCGCCCCGGCCGCCGATCCGGTTCAGCATCAGCGCCAGGCCGAGCGCCAGCGTGATGGCCAGCGGCACGTGCAGGGCGGTGTAGAGCACGGTGTTGCCGATCGCCACCGCGACCTTGGGATCCTGCGCCATCCGCGCGTAGTTGGCGGTCCCGGCGAACTCCGGGCTGGAGATCAGGTCGTACTCGGTGAACGACAGGGCGAGGCTGGCGAGCATCGGGCCGAGCTGGAACAGCACCAGCCCGATGAGCCAGGGGAGCACGAAGACGTACGCCCAGCGGGTCTCCGGTCTCACGAGGCCGCCCCGTCGATGGCCTTCTGGGCCTCGGTCTGGGCGCGCCCCAGCGCGTCGGCCGGCTCCTGGCCGCCGAGCAGCACGCGGGTGCCCGCGTCCTCCCACGCCTTCCTGAACTCGGCCGCGGCGGGCGACTGCGGCACCACGAACCCGGCCGGCTGCACCGCGCGGATCGTCCTGACCGCCGCGTCGAACGGCGCCTTCCCGCTCGGCCTGACGATCTCGCCGAAGATCGTCTCGTCGGCCCTGGCGTTGCCGGTGAAGGTGCCGATGTTGACCTTGCCCTCGCGGGTGCGCTTGTCCTGGCGGGCCCGCGCGGCGGCGATCCAGGTCTCGGCGGCGGTCATCGTCTTCATCCAGCGGCAGGCGGCCTCCGGGTTGCGCGCGCCCTTCGGCACGGCCCAGGCGTTGCCGCCCACCAGGTTGACCGGCTGACCGTCGCGGCCCCGGAACGGCAGCACGGTGATCGCGACGTCCGGCGTGGTGCCGGCCATCGAGGAGACCAGGAACTGCTCGCCCAGCATCATGCCGACCTGGTCCTCGGCGAACGGGTTGCGGGCGCCGAAGAAGTCCCACGTGTCCACGAACGCCTTGAGCCGCTTCCAGCCGCCCTGCGACTCGACCAGGCGGTTCGCGTACGTCATGGCCTCGACTACGGCGGGACCGTCGAGCCCGGCGGTGCGGCCGTCGGCGGACAGCAGGTCGGCGCCGTTGGCCTTGGCCCACAGCGGCAGGAACTCGGGCAGCTTCGGGTTGAAGCCGAACCGCTCGACCTTGCCGCCGTCCGTCCTGGTCATCTTCCTGGCCAGCTCGGCGAGGCGGTCCCAGTCGGAGGTGTCGACGCTCGCCGGGTCGATCCCGGCGTCGCGGGCCGCCCGGTCGTTGACGATGAGCACGATCGAGTTGGAGAACTCGGGGATGCCGTACCAGTGGCCGTCGTAGCGCACCTGCTGCCGCGCGGCCGGGTAGAAGTCGCCGGTCGGGATGGACTCGCGGCTGATGCAGTCGTCCAGCGGCTGGATGGCGCCGCGCGCGGCGTAGCTGCCCAGCCGCTCGCGGGCCAGGTAGACCACGTCCGGCGGGTTGCCCGAGGCGACCGCCGACAGGAACGCCTGCTCGTCGAACGCGCCCTCGTTGATCCGGACCGTCACCCCCGGGTACGCCTTCTTGAAGGCGTCCACCCGGACCGTGGCGATCTCGTCGGGCAGCCCGAAGCCCATCGTGGTCAGCGACTCGCCCGCCGGGCGGCTCGGGCCGCCCACGCCGCCGCACGCGGTCAGGAGGAGCATCGCGGCGACCGCGGCAGTTGACCTGGACATGGCGACCCCTTTCACGGCCCATGTGATGGGGGAGGCACTTACCTGGAGTGATGCCGTCAAACCCGGTCGGCTAGGCTCGCGGGCCATGAACGTCGACGCTCTCGTGCACCAGGCGTGGCCCGCCTACGAGCAGGTGCGCCACGACGGCTGGATCCTGCGCCACGCGGGCGGCGTGACCAAGCGCGCGAACTCGGTGCTGCCGCTCGGCGTCCCGGCCGACCTGGGCGCGGCCATTGAGGCGGCCGAGGCGTTCTACGCGGCGCGCGGGCAGGCGTGCGCGTTCTCCATCGGGCCGGGCGCCACGCCCGGCCTCGACGCCGAGCTGGACCGGCGCGGCTACGCGCGGGCCGACCCGACCGTGGTGATGTCCGGGTCCGTCCCCGGCGAGCCCGGCCATCCTGTACGGGTCGAGGACCGGCCCTGGGATGCCTGGACGCGGACCTGGTGGCAGGTCGACGGCCGCTACGGCGACGGGCTGCGCGAGGCGGGGCGCATCCTCACGGGCGTGCCCGCCCGCTACGCGGCGGTGGAGGAGGACGGCGTGCCCGTGGCGGTCGGCAGGGGAGTGCCGCAGGGGAGCACGGAAGACGCCACGGTCGGCGTGTACTGCATGGCGACGCTGCCGTCTGCCCGCAGGCGCGGGCTGGCGCGCAGCGTGCTGCGGGCGCTGGCCGGGGGCGGGCGGGCCTACCTGGTGGTCACGGCCGGCAACGCCGCCGCCCAGGCGCTCTACCGGAGCGAGGGGCTGGAGCCGGTGGCCGCGTATCACTACCGGGTGCGCTGACCAGGCGCGCTGATCTGGCGTGTGAACGCAGAACGGCGATCCCGGGCAGGCCCGGGATCGCCGTTCTGTCATGCAATATGTGGTTATCTCAAGGCCAGCGCAGTCAGCGCTCGCCGTCGGGGGCGTGGGATCGGGTTTCGCTGAGTCGTGCCGACTCGTCCAGGATGTCGGCGCCCTTTTCGCGCAGCGCCGCGATGTGCTGACGCCCGTGGTGGGCGCAGAACAGCAGCTCCCCGCCCACGGGCAGGGTCGCGCGAATGTATGCCTGGGCACCGCAACGGTCGCAGCGGTCGAGGGCCGTCAGCGGCTTAACGGGGGCAAGAGCTCCAGTCACGTATCGCCTTTCGGGTCACCCCCGCCGAAGCGAGGATCTGGCGTCAGTCACTTGGAACAACATCTAACCGGACGTGGACGTTCCCAACCTCCCCCTCGCTACGCCCAGAGCAGAATGTGTCCGAAAGTAATGCCCAGCAGCCCGGCGGTAACGGCAAACGTGACCGCATGGCAAGCTTGTACGCGTGCGCAGGGGAAGAACGGTAGGCTACGCACACGTGTTCGATGACAAGTGACCAGAGGAGCTGGAGTGACGCTAGTGGAGGCGGGTTACACAGCTCGTCACCTGTCGGTGCTTGAGGGCCTCGAAGCCGTCCGCAAGCGACCTGGCATGTACATCGGGTCCACCGACAGCCGCGGGCTCATGCACTGTCTCTGGGAGATCGTCGACAACGGCGTCGACGAGGCGCTCGGCGGCCACTGCGACCGCATCGAGGTCGAGCTCCACGCCGACGGCTCCATCGAGGTCCGCGACAACGGCCGCGGCATCCCGGTCGACGTCGAGCCCAAGAGCGGCCTGGCCGGCGTCGAGCTCGTCTACACCAAGCTGCACGCCGGCGGGAAGTTCGGCGGCGGCTCCTACGCGGCCTCCGGCGGCCTGCACGGCGTGGGCGCCTCCGTGGTCAACGCGCTGTCGTCCCGCCTCGACGTCGAGGTCGACCGTGACGGCCGGGTCCACGAGATCAGCTTCCGGCGCGGCGTGCCGGGCGTGTTCGACGGCGACGGGCCCACCGCCAAGTTCCGCAAGAAGTCCGGCCTGCGCGACGGCGGCCCGCTGCCCAAGCGCGTCACCGGCACCCGGGTGCGGTTCTGGGCCGACAAGCAGATCTTCCTGCCCGACGCCGAGGTCTCCCTCGACGAGATCCATGTCCGGCTGCGCCAGACCGCCTTCCTGGTTCCCGGCCTCACCCTGGTCGTCATCGACAGCCGCCATGAGGAGCGCGTCGAGGAGGAGTTCCGCTTCGACGGCGGCATCTCCGAGTTCACCGAGTTCCTGGCCCGCGACGAGGCCGTCTGCGACGTGCTGCGGCTGCAGGGCGTCGGCCACTTCCACGAGACCGTCCCGGTCCTCGACGACCAGGGCCACATGACGCCCACCGAGGTGCAGCGCGAGCTGACCGTCGACGTGGCCGTGCGCTGGGGCAAGGGCTACGAGTCGACCGTGCGCTCGTTCGTCAACGTGATCGCCACCCCCAAGGGCGGCACCCACGTCACCGGCTTCGAGCGGGCGCTCGTGCGCACGATCAACGAGCAGCTGCGCGAGACCCGCCTGCTGAAGAACGGCGACGACCCGGTCAACAAGGAGGACATCTCCGAGGGCCTGACCGCCGTCGTCACCATCCGGGTGCCCGAGCCGCAGTTCGAGGGGCAGACCAAGGAGGTGCTGGGCACCTCCGCGGCCACCCGCATCGTCTCCCACGTGGTCAGCCGCGAGCTCAAGGAGCTGTTCGCCAACCCGCCGCGCGGCACGAAGCAGGCGCTGCGCGCCGTGCTGGAGAAGATCGTCGCCGCCGCCAAGGCCCGCATCGCCGCCCGCGAGCACCGGGAGAACCAGCGCCGCAAGAGCGCCCTGGAGAACTCCGCGCTCCCGGCCAAGCTCGTCGACTGCCGCAACGACGACGTCGACCGCAGCGAGCTGTTCATCGTCGAGGGCGACTCGGCGCTCGGCACCGCCAAGCTGGCCCGCGACTCCGAGTTCCAGGCCCTGCTGCCGATCCGCGGCAAGATCCTCAACGTGCAGAAGGCGTCCGTGAGCGACATGCTCAAGAACGCCGAGTGCGCCGCGATCATCCAGGTGGTCGGCGCCGGCTCGGGCCGCTCGTTCGACATCGAGGCGGCCCGCTACGGCAAGATCATCCTGATGGCCGACGCCGACGTCGACGGCGCCCACATCCGCTGCCTGCTGCTCACGCTCTTCCACCGCTACATGAAGCCGATGGTCGAGGCCGGGCGGGTCTTCGCCGCGGTCCCGCCGCTGCACCGCATCGAGCTGACCAACCCGGGCCGGGGCAAGGACAAGTACATCTACTGCTACTCCGACGGCGAGCTGCAGAAGGTGCTGCGCGACCTGGAGCGGCGCGGCAAGCGCTGGAAGGACCCGGTGCAGCGCTACAAGGGTCTGGGGGAGATGGACGCCGACCAGCTCGCCGAGACCACCATGGACCCCCGCCACCGCATCCTGCGCCGGGTCCGCATCGAGGACGTCGAAGAGGCCGAGAGTATCTTCAGCCTGCTCATGGGCAGCGACGTGGCGCCCCGGCGGGAGTTCATCGTCAAGAGCGCCGCCGAGGTCGACCGCGACCACATCGACGCCTGACCACCCCCGCCCTGCGGCCCGCCACATTGCGGGCCGCCACCCAGCGGCCCGCCATCCTGCGGCCCGCCATCCTGCGGCCCGCCATCCTGCGGGCGCCATCCTGCCGGGGCGCTAACCCCGCGAGCCGGCGCTTCGCGGGGCGCTACCCCACGGGCCGCAACACGCCCGAGCGCACGTCGTAGATCGCTCCCTGCACCGGCATGTCCGCCGGCAGGAAGGGCGAGGACGTGATGCGGGTCAGGTCGTGCAGCAGCGCGGCGTGCTGGTCAGGCACCGTGTGAAACTCCAGGCTGCGCGTGTCGACGCCGTTGCTCTGCGTCAGGTCGTGCACGTCGGCGTCCGTCACCTTCGTCATGCCGCAGTCGGTGTGCGGCATGACGAGCACCCGGCGCACGCCGAGCAGGTAGACGCCCAGCACCAGCGTGCGCAGCACGTCGTCGGTGACGCGGGCGCCCGCGTTGCGCAGGATCTTGGCGTCGCCGGGCTTGAGCCCCAGCAGTCCGAGCGGGTCGATCCGTGAGTCCATGCAGGTGACCACCGCGAGCCCGCGTGCGGCGGTGCCGGTGAGCCCAGACTCCTTGAACTTCTCAGCAAACTTCGCGTTACCGGCGAAAACGTCGTCGAAGGCATCCATGTCCTTGATGATCCCATGCTCGTCCCCCGCGAAAACGTGGGGTGGCGGACTGTCGTACTTCGCGAACGACCCCCGATCACTGCTAGCTTTGCGTGATGATGTGCTAGCCCAACGTGACGTAGAAGAGGGTCGTCTTGAGCAGGTCCGAGTCGCTCGCCGCGTATTTCCGAGCCCAGGCCAGGCGCCGCCTGGACCGTGTGGAGTCCAACGACGGCGGCCGCAACGCCAGATGCGCCCTGGCCCTGCTCGACGCCGCCGCCTACGCCGCGGCGCTGCCCGACGACGACCCGCTCATCCTCATGCTCGACCAGGCCGGCTGCTACGGGCCGCTCGGGTGCGAGGACTTCAACCCCGGCCCGGCCGGCGACCGGCTGGTGCGCGGCTGGCAGGGCGGCGAGCCGCACGAGCTGCTGCTGTCGCTGCCCGCCACGATCACCGCCGCCACCGAATGGGAGTCACACTAGGCCGGCGCGTTGCCGGGCTTCCACTTGATGCCGCAGCCGATCGCCGGCACCTGATCCGCGCTGACCGGCACACCCTCCAGCAGCGCGTCGATCGCGGCCCGCACCGACGAGCCCGTCACCGGCACCCCGTTGCCGGGCCGCGAGCCGTCGAACTCACCCCGGTAGGCCAGCCGGAAGTCGGCGTCGTAGAGGAACAGATCGGGCGTGCATGCGGCCCGGTAGGCCTTGGCGACCTCCTGCGTGTCGTCCAGCAGATACGGGAAGCCGAACCCCGCCCGGGCCGCCTGCTCGGCCAGGTGTGTCGGGTCGTCGTCCGGGTAGTTCACGCTGTCGTTGCTGCAGATGGCGACGACCGACAGGCGTGACCCGTAGTCGGCGGCCAACGCGCCCAGGCCGTGCTCGATGTGGCGGACGTACGGGCAGTGGTTGGACAGGAAGACCACGAGCGTGGCCGGCGAGCCGCGCAGATCGCCGAGCGAGACGCTGCCGCCGCTGACGGCGGTGAGGTCGAACGGGGGCGCGGGCGTGCCGAGAGGAACCATGAACGAGTTCGCAGCCATGCGGACCATCATCCCGGAGGTGAGCCATGAAGGGCATCGCGGAGTACCACTCCACGGTGATCGACTGCCCCGACCCGAAGAAGCTGGCGGACTTCTACTCCCGGCTGTTCGGCTGGCCGGTGATCTATGACGAGGACGACTGGGTCGTGCTGAAGGACACCGGCTCGTCGATGCGCCTGGCCTTCCAGCGGGTCGGCGACTTCCGGCCGCCCGTCTGGCCCGAGGGGGAGCGGCCCCAGCAGCTCCACATCGACACCGTCGTCGACGACCTGGACGCGGCCGAGGAGCAGGTGCTCAAGTTCGGCGCCACCAAGCACGAGGTCCAGCCGAGCGAGAGCGACAACTTCCGCGTCTACCTCGACCCGGCCGGCCACCCGTTCTGTCTCACGATCGCCGACTGACCCAGGTACCGGCCCACACGCCCGCCCCGCGCCCGGCCGTCCGGGCCCCCTGGCGACACGCCCGCCGTAGCCTCCAAGGCGCACGGCGGGCGCCAGACCCCAACCAGAGGGACCAGACCCGCGCCCTGCGCCTGCCCGCCCAGGCCCCGCACCGGCCCGCGTTGGCGGCCATCCGCCTGTGTCCAGCGCCCGTTCAGGGTCCGCGGCACCACGACTGTCCGCGCGCGTCCGGGCCCGCCCACGGGCCGTTCAGGGCGTCCGCCTCAAATGGCGGGCGTCCGTACGGCCCGTCCGTGAAGGGCCCCGGCGCCGGCAGCGTGCCGGGGCTCAGGCGGCGGTTACTCGGTGTCCTGGGAAGTTTCTCCCTCGGGGTCGTCGGGGGAGGAGGCGAGGGGGCCGCCGATGGCGCCGATGGTGTGGGTGAGGCGCACGCCCGAGCCGTCACGGCGGCCGATCTCGTCGGGGAGCGGTACGGGCTTGCCGACCGAGGAGACCGCCTTGGCCGGGGCGGGCCCGGCCCAGGCGAGCAGCAGGACGTCCTCGCCCTTGAGGAAGCGCTGGGCGCGTACGCCGCCCGTGGCGCGCCCCTTGGCGGGGAACTCGGCGTAGTCGGACACCTTGCCGCCGCCGACCTGGGTGCCGGGAAGCGCGGTGGAGGAGCCGGCGACCGTCACGACCTGGCCGGGCCGGGCCGGGTCGACGACGCCGAACCAGATGACCCGCGCCCCGCCGTCGAGCCGGATGCCGGCCATGCCGCCCGCGGGCCGCCCCTGGGGGCGCACCTGGGCCGCCTGGTAGCGCAGGAGCTGCGCGTCGGAGCTGATGAACACCAGGTCGTGCTCTTCGGAGTCGAGCTCGACGGCGCCGACGACGGTGTCGCCGTCCTTGAGGGTGATGACCTCGAAGTCGTCACGGTTGGCCGGATAGTCGGGCACCACCCGTTTCACCACGCCCTGCGCGGTGCCGAGGGCCAGGCCGGGGCTCTCGGGGTCGAGGGAGCCGAGGCCGACCACGGTCTCGTCGGGCTGGAGCGACACGTACTCGGAGACGGGATGCCCGCCCGACAGGGAGGGCGGGCCGGCGGACGGCGGCAGCGTGGGCAGGTCGACCACCTGGACGCGGATGAGCCGGCCGAGTGACGTGACCACGCCAACCTCGCCTCTGACGGTGGTGCGCACGGCGGAGACGAGCACGTCGTGGGCGGTGCGGTCACCGGTGGCGGCCAGCGGGTCGGCGTTGGAGGTGCGGGCCAGCAGGCCGGTGGACGACAGCAGCGCCAGGCAGGGGTCGTCGGCCACCTGGAGCTCGACCGTCGCGGTGCGGGAGACGCCGGACGCCTCCAGCAGCACGGTGCGGCGCGGCGTGGCGTACTTCTTGGCCACCTCGGCGAGCTCGCCGGAGACGACCTGGCGCAGCCGCGTCTCGGACGACAGGATGCCGGTCAGCTCGGCGATCTCGTCGGTCAGCGTCTCCTTCTCGCGGTCGAGCTCCAGCTTGTCGTAGCGGGTCAGGCGGCGCAGCGGGGTGTCGAGGATGTAGGCGGCCTGGATGTCGGTCAGGTCGAAGACGTCCATCAGCCGCTCGCGGGCCTGCCCGGAGTCGTCGGAGGAGCGGATGACCTGGATGACCTCGTCGATGTTGAGCAGCGCGACGATGAGGCCGTCGACCAGGTGGAGGCGGTCCTCGCGCTTGCGCCTGCGGTGCTCGGAGCGGCGGCGGACGACCTCGATGCGGTGGTCGACGTAGACCTGGAGGAGCTCGCGCAGGCCCAGCGTGCGCGGCTCGCCGTCGACCAGCGCGACATTGTTGATGCCGAACGTCTCCTCCATCGGCGTGAGCCGGTAGAGCTCGTCGAGCACCGCCTCGGGGATGAAGCCGTTCTTGATCTCGATGACCAGGCGCAGGCCCTTGTGCCGGTCGGTGAGGTCCTTCAGGTCGGCGATGCCCTGCAGCTTCTTGCTGGTCACCAGCTCTTTGATCTTGGTGACTACGCGCTCGGGGCCGACGTTGTAGGGCAGCTCGGTGACGACGATGCCCTTGCGGCGCGGCGTGATCTGCTCGACCGCGCACTTGGCGCGCATGCGGAACGTGCCGCGGCCGGTCTCGTACGCGTCACGCACCCCCTGCAGGCCGGTGATCGTGCCGCCGGTCGGCAGGTCGGGGCCGGGGATGAACTTCATCAGCTCGTCGAGCGTGGCCGTGGGCTTCTTGATCAGGTGGCGGGCGGCGGCCACGACCTCGGCCAGGTTGTGCGGCGCCATGTTGGTCGCCATGCCGACCGCGATGCCGGTCGTGCCGTTGACCAGCAGGTTGGGGAACGCCGACGGCATGACCGTGGGCTCGGTCTCCTGGCCGTCGTAGTTGGGCTTGAAGTCGACGGTGTCCTCGTCGAGCGACTCCACCATGAGCATCGCGGCCGGGGCCAGCCGGGCCTCGGTGTAACGCATGGCGGCGGGCAGGTCGTCGGGCGAGCCGAAGTTGCCGTGCCCGTCGACCAGCGGCAGCCGCATCGAGAACGGCTGCGCCAGGCGCACCACCGCGTCGTAGATGGCGGTGTCGCCGTGGGGATGGAGCTTGCCCATCACGTCGCCGACGACGCGGGAGGACTTGACATGCCCCCGGTCGGGGCGCAGGCCCATCTCGCTCATCGAGTAGAGGATGCGCCGCTGCACCGGCTTGAGTCCGTCACGGGCGTCGGGCAGCGCACGCTGGTAGATCACCGAATACGCGTACTCGAGGAAGCTCGTGCGCATCTCCGAGGAGACGTCGATGTCGACGATCCGCTCTTCGAAGTCCTCAGTCGGGGGTGCAGGGGTACGTCGGGCCATGTCGAACATTGTGCCGAAGAAACGCGGGTGCCCGCGACACCGACGTGCTTCGCCGTGCGCCTGGACGCCCACATGATCACTTTTGTGCCGATCTTGATCGGAAATCGCTAGGCCAGCGACCGCGCCCCGAACACGAGGACGAGGAACAACAGGACCTCGACGCCGTACACGATGTTGCGCCCGGTCGGACCGGCGACCACGAAGGCAACGGCGGCCAGGAAGCACCCGGCGGTCAGCAGCAGGTCGGCCACCCCGAGGACGAGCGCCAGGGCCAGCCGGACCAGGAACAGCACGAACCCCAGGCCGAACCACTGGTCGATGGTCGAGTCGTCGTAGGCCCACCGCGACAGCGACATCGGCGTGTAGAGGCAGCCGTCCCAGAACTCCTGCCACCGCTGGGCCAGGCCGCTGGGCCGCTCCTGCATGATCGCCTGGGCGCCCTGGAACTCGATGACCTTGAGCGTGCCGTCCGTGACGTCGATGAGCACTTCCTGGTTGGCGACCTGGATGACGGCCGTGCCGTTGACCACGGCGGTGAACCGGCCGCCCCCGCTCAGCACCTCGTACACCAGGTCGGTGCCCGCCACGGGCGAGCCGGGCAGGACCCCGTCGTGGTCGCGGAAGATGACGTAGAGGGCGTTCTGCTTCTTGGCCACGAGGCTGTGCTCGGCGCCCACGGAGAACACGCCGATCGGCGTGGCGATCGAGGCGTCGCCGGTGACCTTCACCCCGCCGGGCCCCCACTCGAGCTTGACCGGCAGGAACATCGGCCGGTAGGACGCCTTCACGTCCGTCCCCGCGCAGCCCGCCGCGCCCATCCCCACCACCAGCAGCATCACCGTGACGACCCGCGCGAAAGCTAGACGCGGAACCGCCGGCCGCCGGGCACGTCGCGCGAGTGACAACTCCGCCATGAACCCTCCTGAGGGCCGTGCTCTCCAGGGGTGACGTACGCTCAACGCTTCGCGCCGATGGCGGGTTCCGCCGCTCGCGGGCGCGAATCGTCGGGGAAACCTGGTAACAAGGGACACATGATTGACGCCCCCGACGCCGGGATGCTGCGCGAAGAGGCCGAGGAGAAGCTGCGCGCGCTGGCCGGCGAGCACGCCAGGCTCCGCGACGACCAGTGGAAGGCCATCGAGGCGCTGGTCGTCGACCGCCGGCGGGTGCTCGTCGTGCAGCGCACCGGCTGGGGCAAGTCGGCCGTCTACTTCGTGGCCACCGCCCTGCTGCGCGAGCTCGGCGAGGGGCCGACCGTCATCGTGTCGCCGCTGCTGGCCCTCATGCGCAACCAGATCGCCGCCGCCGAGCGCGCCGGCATCCGCGCCGTCACCATCAACTCGGCCAACCCCGAGGCGTGGGAGGAGGTCTACGGCCAGGTCGCCGACGGCCTCGTCGACGTGCTGCTGGTCAGCCCCGAGCGGCTCAACAACCCCGACTTCCGCGACAACGTGCTGCCCGAGCTGGCCGAGAGCGCCGGGCTGGTCGTCGTCGACGAGGCCCACTGCATCTCCGACTGGGGTCACGACTTCCGGCCCGACTACCGCAGGCTCGCCACCCTCTTCGAGGAGCTGCCGCCCGGCATCCCGGTGCTGGCCACCACCGCCACCGCCAACGCCCGCGTCACCCGCGACGTGGCCGAGCAGATGGGCGAGGACACCCTCGTGCTGCGCGGCCCGCTGGAGCGCGAGAGCCTCCACCTGAGCGTCGTACGCCTCCCGTCGGCCGAGCAGCGGCTGGCCTGGCTGGCCCAGACGCTGCACGAGCTGCCCGGCTCCGGCATCGTCTACACGCTGACCGTGGCCGCCGCCCACGAGATCGCCTCCTACCTGCGCGAGCAGGGCCACGAGGTGGCCGCCTACTCCGGCCAGACCGACCCGGCCGAGCGGCTGGCGGCCGAGGAGGCGCTGCTCAACAACAAGATCAAGGCGCTGGTCGCCACCAGCGCGCTCGGCATGGGCTTCGACAAGCCCGACCTGGGCTTCGTCGTCCACGTCGGCGCGCCGCAGTCACCCGTCGCCTACTACCAGCAGGTCGGCCGCGCGGGCCGCGGGGTCGAGCGGGCCGAGGTGATCCTGCTGCCCGGCACCGAGGACCGCGACATCTGGGCCTATTTCACCTCGCTGGCGTTCCCGCCGGAGCCGGTCGTGCGCACCGTGCTGGAGACGCTGGCCGAGCGCGGCGTCATGTCCACGCAGGCCCTGGAGACCGCCGTCGACCTCAGCCGCAGCCGGCTGGAGATGATGCTCAAGGTCCTCGACGTCGACGGCGCCGTGCGCAGGGTCAAGGGCGGCTGGGAGTCGACCGGCGAGGAATGGTCCTACGACGCCGAGCGCTACTCCCGCATCGCCGCCGAGCGCAAGGCCGAGCAGGACGCCATGCTCGGCTACCTGACCACCACCGACTGCCGTGAGGAATACCTGCGCCGCCGCCTCGACGACGAGGCAGCCCGGCCGTGCGGCCGCTGCGACAACTGCACCGGACGCCACCGCTCACCCGAGATCGCCGCCGGGGCCGTCGAGACCGCCCGCGAGCGGCTGAGCAGGCCCGGCGTCGACATCGAGGCGCGCAAGCAGTGGCCGACCGGGCTGGCCGACCTGTCCGGGCGGATCAAGCCCGAGCTGGGCGCCGAGCCGGGCCGCGCGCTCGGCAGGCTCACCGACATCGGCTGGGGCAACCGGCTGCGCGAGCTGTTCGCCGGGGCCGACGGGCCGATGGCCGACGACATGTTCGCCGCCGTGGTCAAGGTGCTGTCGGCGTGGGAGTGGCGCGAGCGGCCGGTGGCCGTGGTCAACGTGCCGTCGGCGTCGCGCCCGCTGCTCGTGCGCGGGTTCGCCGAACGGCTGGCGCAGGTGGGCCGGCTGTCCTACCTCGGCGAGCTCGGCTACCGGTCGGGGCCGCCCGGACAGCAGTTCAACAGCGCCAAGCGGGTGCAGGCCGTGCGGGCGACGCTGGCGATGCCGCGCGAGGTGGGTGCTGCCGTGGCCGCCTGCGGCGGGCCCGTGCTGCTGATCGACGACCGCGTCGACACCGGCTGGACGATGACGCTCGCCGCCGCCCTGGTGCGCCACGCGGGCGCCCCGGCCGTCCTCCCGCTCGTCCTGGCCACCACGTCCTGAGCGCCGTACGCCCCTGAGCCCCGCACGTCCTGAGTGCCGTACGTTCAGCAGCCCGTACGTTCAGCAGCCCGGGACGTTCGGGAGCCCGGGACGTTCGGCAGCTCGTACGGTGGCTCGGAGGGAGAGGCCCCGCCGGAAGGTCAGAGGCGGGGCCGCGCGCCCAGGTGCACGATCGCCTTGGCGGCCAGGGCGCACCCGGCGCCCAGCGACTCCGCCGGAGGCTTGCCCGCCAGCCACGCCGGCAGGAACCCGGCGCAGAACGCGTCACCCGCGCCCGTGCCGTCGACGATCCGGTCGACCGGCTCGGCCGGCACCCGGACCGGCTCCGGCCGCCCGTTGCCGAACCACAGCGCGCCCTCGGCGGTCATCTTGATGACGACCTGCGGGAACCACGCCGTCAGCACCTTGGCCGCCGCCTCCGGGTCGTCCCGCCCGGTCAGCACCTTGGCCTGGTCGATGTTGGCGAACAGCAGCTTGGCGCCGTTGGTCCACTCCAGGAACGGCTCGGCGCCCGTACGCTCGAGAGGCGCCGACGAGGCGCAGTCGACGGAGATCGACATCCCCGAGCGGCGCGCCATGTCGAGCGCGGCCAGCCCCGCGTCGCGCGAGCCCTCGTTGATCAGCGTGTAGCCCGACAGGTGCAGGTGGCCGCCGCCGTTGAACAGGTCACGCGGCAGGTCCTCCGGCGACAGCGCCGCGTTGGCGCCCGGGTCGGACAGCATGGTGCGCTCGCCCTTGTGCGTGACGAGCACCACGCAGGTGCCGGTGGGACGCTCGGGGTCCATGACGAGCCGGGCGTCGACTCCGTAGCCCATCAGCTCCATGTCGCGGTTGCGCCCCGTGATGTCGGCGCCCCGGCGGCCGATGAAGGCCACCTCCGCGCCCTCGACGGCTAGCCACGAGGCGATGTTGGCCCCGGACCCGCCACCGTGCATCGTGACGATCGCCGGGGTGTCGCTCGCCCTGGCGAGCGCATAACGGGCGCGCGCCACCGCGTCGGTCATGAGATCGCCCACCACGACGACCCGCGTCATGATGCCACCACCTTGCTGCCTACAGATCGAGCCTGGCCACGGCAAAACTAACAGCTTCCAGCCGGTTCGTGTGGCGGACCCCCGACACCCGGCCTGAGTCGATGCACAAGCGTTGCCCAACTTCTTGACATGTGGGACACGGGTTTACGCTCGTGACTGTGGAGGCACAATATCCCGCTCACTGGGAAGCCGACGTCGTCCTGGCCGACGGCGGCACCGCGCACGTGCGCCCGATCAGGCCCGCAGACGCCGATCGGCTGCGCGCCTTCTACTCGCGGCTGTCCCCGGAATCCATCTATTTCCGGTTCTTCGGGCCCCGGCCGCGCCTGTCCGACCGCGAGGTCACCCGGTTCACCACCGTCGACTACGAGAGCCGCGTCGCCCTGATCGCCACCATCGGGGCGGAGATGGTGGCCGTCATCCGCTACGACCGCACCGGGCCGGGCGAGGCCGAGGTCGCCTTCCTCGTCGAGGACGCCCACCAGGGCAGGGGAGTGGCCTCCGTGCTGCTCGAACACCTGGCCGCCACCGCCCGCGAACGCGGCATCGAGCGCTTCGTCGCCGACGTGCTGCCCGCCAACATGAAGATGATGGGCGTGCTGCGCCAGGCCGGCTACACGGCGGAGAGCAGCTTCGCCGACGGCGTCGTCCGCATGACGCTCGACCTCACCCCGACCGAGACCGCCGCCGAGGTCACCACCGCCCGCGAGCACCGCGCCGAGGCCCGTTCGATCGCCCGGCTGCTCACCCCCGGCTCCGTCGCCGTCATCGGCGCCTCCCGCGAGCCCGGCGGCGTCGGCCAGACCGTGCTGCGCAACCTGCTGGCCGCCGACTTCACCGGCCCCGTCTACCCGGTGCACCGCGAGGTCCGCGCCGTCGCGGGCGTGCGCGCCTACCCGAGCGTGACCGCCATCGACGGCGAGGTCGACCTCGCCGTCGTCGCCGTGCCCGCCGAGAGCGTGCTCGACGTGGTCAAGGAGTGCGCCGAGAAGGGCGTGCACGGCCTCGTCGTCGTGTCGTCGGGGTTCGGCGAGACGGGCAGCCGCGGCCGTGCCCGCCAGGACGAGCTCGCCCGCATCGCCCGCTCCTACGGGCTGCGCGTGGTCGGCCCGAACTGCCTGGGCATCGCCAACACCGACCCCGCCGTCAAGCTCAACGCCACCCTCGCCGCCACCGTCCCAGGCCGTGGCCGCGTGGGGTTCTTCAGCCAGTCCGGTGCCCTCGGCACCGCCCTCCTCCAGCGCGTCAAGCAGCGCGGCATGGGCATCTCGTCGTTCGTCTCCGCGGGCAACCGGGCCGACGTGTCGGGCAACGACCTGCTCCAGTACTGGGAGGAGGACGACGCCACCGAGGTGATCCTGCTCTACCTGGAGTCGCTGGGAAACCCGCGCAAGTTCACCCGCCTGGCCCGGCGCATCGCCCGCACCAAGCCCATCGTCGTCGTCAAGAGCGGCGGCACCCCGTCCGGCCACTCCGCCGAGGAGCTCGGCCTGCCCGACTCCGCCGTCAGCTCCCTGTTCGAGCAGGCCGGGCTGATCCGGGTGGCCGACCTCATCGAGCTCTTCGACGTCGGCCAGCTCCTGGCCTACCAGCCGCTGCCCGCCGGGCCGCGCGTCGCCCTGGTCACCAACTCCGACGCGCTCGGCCTGCTGGCCGCCGACGCCTGCGTCGCCGCCGGGCTCGCTCCCCGGCCCCCGGCCAACCTCGGCCCCGCCGCCGGGCCCGACGAGTTCGGCACGGCCCTCGCCGCCGAGCTGGCCTCACCCGAGGTCGACGCGGCGGTCGTCATCTACATGCCGCCCATCCCGGGTGACGCCGCGGGCATCGCCGACCGGCTCATGGAGGTGTCGCGGGGCTCGGCCAAGCCCGTCCTCGCCACCTTCCAGGGGCATCTGGGCATGCACCCCTGCCTCCAGACGGGCGCCGCCCCGGCGCGCGGCTCCATCCCCTCCTACGCGGCCCCCGAGGAGGCGGTGCGCGCCCTGTCCCACGCCGTCCGCTACGCCGCCTGGCGCGCCCGCCCCGCCGTCCCCCCGGCGGACCTGGAGGACATCGACACCCCGCGCGCCCGCGCCCTCGTCCACCGCACCCTCACCCCGCCGCCCCAGGAAGCACCCGGCACCCCTGCGGACGAAGCCGCCGCCGCCCCCGCCGTGCCGGACGCCGCGCCGGACGCCGGGGCGTTCGCCGAGGCGGGGCCGCCGGTCCTGGCCGACGCGGCCGAGCTGCTCGCCTGCTACGGGCTGAGCGTGTGGCCGGCCGAGGTGGCCGGGTCGCCGGACGAGGCGGTGGCCGCCGCCGAACGGCTCGGGTGGCCGGTGGTGCTCAAGCTCGCCGACCCCCGCGCCGCCCGCCGCGCCGGGACCGTACGCCTGGGCCTGTCCACCGCCGAGAGCGTCCGCCACGCGTACGCCGAGCTCGCCCGCCAGTTCGGCGACGCCACGGAGCTGGCCGTGCAGCGCATGGCCCCGCAGCCCGCCGTCCCCACGGTCGTGACCGTCGTCGAGGACCCGGCGTTCGGGCCGGTGGTGTCGTTCGGGCTGGGCGAGGTGACCGCGCGCCTGCTGCTCGACCAGGGGTTCCGTCTCGCGCCGCTGACCCGTGACGACGCCGCCGGCCTGGTGAGGTCCGTACGGGCCGCGCCGCTGCTGTTCGGCGAGTACGGCTACCCGCCGGTGGCCGTCGACGCCCTGGAGGACCTCCTGGTCAGGGTGGGCCGTCTGGCCCACGACCTGCCGGAGCTGGCCCGTCTCGACCTGGACCAGGTCCTGGTCGGCGAGAGCGGCGTGATCGTCCTCGGCGCCCGCGTGACCCTCCGCACCCCGCCCGGCCCCCGGCTGGACGGCGGCCCCCGCCGCCTGGGCTGACCGGCGCGGGCGGCGGGCTCCGCCCCGGCGGGGAAGCTGGGGGCGAAAGGAAAATTTCGGTGTTGAAGACGTTATAGAGCGTTATATCCGGCGGGTGAGTGCACTGCGACGCCCTGGCAAACTGGATCCATGAGGGAAACCCGAGTCTCAGCCGCGGGCCTGCGTGAAGCGATCGAGCGCAGCGGCTACTATCCCGACCTCGTCACCGATGCGGTCGAATCCGCGCTGGGCAAGGAGGCCGTGACCGCGTTCGTGGTCCATCACGAGGCCACCTTCGATCCCGCGATGGAGGTGCGCCGGCACGTCACCGTGCTGGTGCTGTCCGGCACGAGGCTGCTGGTGTGCCACACCGACGAGCACCCGGCGGTGGAGGGGGTCTCGACGGCGCACGCGTCCACGACCACGGAGGCGGTGCGGCTGAGCCGCGTCCAGTCGGTCGCGGTGACCCGGGTGGTTCCCGACCCCGCCTCCTACGTCCCGGGCGTGCCGCCCACCGAGGTGACGCTCACCATCGGCTGGGGCGCCATCTCCCACGTGGACCTCGAACCGGCCACCTGCGGCGACGAGAACTGCGAGGCCGACCACGGCTACACCGGCGCCATCACCGCCGACGACCTGTCCCTGCGCGTCAGCGAGGCCGCCGACGGGCCCGAGGCGGTCACCCACGTGCTGGCCTTCGCCAAGGCCTTGTCGGAGGCCACGGCCCGCGCCGCCGCCTGAGCGATCATCCCCCGTACGGCCTCGCCGACGCTGTAGGTGGGCGCCGCCGCGGCGTCTAAGATCGAGGGCATGGACAGCGTGCCGCTGGTGCCGGCCTACGGCGGGGCCTCGTTGCCCGACCTCGCCCGTTCCCTGCTCGCGGCCCTCGGCCTCGACGAGCCCAACCCGCTGGCGATCGCGCCCGCCACCCGCACCTGCCTGTTCCTGGTCGACGGCCTCGGCGCGGAGCTCCTGCGCGCCCACCCTGACACCGCTCCCTTCCTCACGGCCGCCGCTGCGACCACCGCCACCGGCGGGACGATCGCCCCTCCGGCCCACGCGGCGCCGCCCGCCACCCTCACCGCCGGGTTCCCCGCGACGACCGTGACGAGCCTGTGCTCGCTCGGCACCGGGCTGCCGCCGGGCGAGCACGGCATGCTCGGCATGACGCTGGCCGTGCCCGGCGCCGGCCTGCTGTTCAACTGCCTGCGCTGGACCGGGACGCCGATGGACCCGGCCGAATGGCAGCCGAGCACGACTGTTTACCAGCGGGCCGCCGCGGCCGGGATCGACGCCGTCTACGTGGCCCCGGCCGAGTTCGAGGGCACCGGCCTGACCGACGCCGTCTACCGGGGCGTCCGCTACGCCCCCGCCGAGACGCCGGACGAGCGCGTCACCAGGGCGCTGGCCGAGCTGGCCGGGCCGCGCGCCCACGTCACCGTCTACTACGGCGACCTCGACGCGGCCGGGCACATGACCGGCTGGGGCGGCGACGAATGGCTGCGGCAGCTGGCGATCGTCGACCGCATGGCCGAGCGCCTGGCCGAGGGACTGCCCGACGGCGCCGCCCTGTACGTGACCGCCGACCACGGCATGATCAACGCCGCCGACAAGCTCGACGCCGAGAAGACGCCCGAGCTGACGCGCGGCGTGGCGATGCTCGGCGGCGAGGCCCGCGCCCGCCACGTCTACGCCGAGCCCGGCGCGGCCGGCGACGTGCTCGACGCCTGGGCGGCGACGCTCAACGGGCGCGCCTGGGTGGTGCCGCGCGAGGAGGCGGTCGAGGCCGGCTGGTTCGGGCCGGAAGTGCGCGGCGCGTGGCTGCGGCGCATCGGTGACGTGCTCGCCGTCCCCTACACTGACCTGGCGATCATCGCCCCGTCCGCGCATCGGATCGAGGCGCTCTTCACCGGCTACCACGGCTCCATGACCGCCGCCGAGCAGCTCGTACCACTTGTGGAGGTATCCCGCAGATGAGCCCGCTGATCACTCCGGACGAGCTGGCCGCGCTGGGCGACACGGCGAGCGTGCTCGACGTGCGCTGGCGGCTGGGCGGCCCGCCCGGGATCGGCCTCTACCGCGAGGGTCACGTGCCGGGCGCCGTCTTCTGCGACCTCGACGCCGATCTGGCGGCGCCGCCCGGCGACGCCGGCCGGCACCCGCTGCCCGGCGCGGACGCGTTCGAGCGGGCGATGCGGCGGCTCGGCGTGTCGGACGGCAGGCCCGTCGTGGTGTACGACGACGCGGGCTCGACGGTGGCCGCCCGCGCCTGGTGGACGCTGCGCTACTTCGGCCACCAGGACGTACGGGTGCTCGACGGCGGGCTGCCCGCCTGGATCGCGGCCGGGCTGCCGGTCACCAAGGACGAGCCCCGGCCCGAGCCCGGCGACTTCACGGCCACGCCGGGCGGGATGCCGGTCCTCGACGCCGGGCAGGCCGCGGCGCTGGCCGGCTCCGGCGTGCTGCTCGACGCCAGGGCGGAGGAGCGTTACCGGGGCGAGGTGGAGCCGGTCGACCCGGTGGCCGGGCACATCCCCGGCGCGGTCAGCGCCCCGACCACCGCGAACGTGGGCGCCGACGGCCGCTTCCCGGCCCCGGACGTGCTGCGGGTCCGCTTCGCCGGGCTGGGCGTGACGGGCGGCGTGCCGGTCGGCGCCTACTGCGGGTCGGGCGTGACGGCCGCGCACGAGGTGCTCGCGCTCGCGGTCGCCGGGATCGACGCCGCCCTCTACGTGGGCTCGTGGTCCAACTGGGTGGCCGACCCGGCGAGGCCCGTCGCCACCGGCTGAACGCCCGCCGTCGCGGGCCGGACGAGCGGCCGGTGACCGGCGCCGAAGCACACGAAGCCCGGCACCCCCGTCGCGGCCGACGAGACGGCCAGCGCGGCGTCGGCCGGCCGGCCGGCGGCCAGCAGCTCGTGAAAGGCCGTCATGAGCGCCAGCGCGTCCTCGTCGCCCACCGGCACCATCCCCGCCACCACGCAGGCGGCGCCGCGCGACAGGAACGTGCCGGCCAGCCCGAGCGGCGCCCCGTCGGCGGGCGTGCGCGCCATCCCCGAGTCGCAGGACGACAGCACCACCAGCCTCGGCGCCCGCTCCGCCCGCAGCAGGTCGTACGCCATGAGCGGGCCGTCCTCCAGCGTGATGCCGGACAGCAGCGGGCTGCGCGCGTGGAACACCCCGTGGGCGGCCAGGTGCAGCACGTCCGCGCCCGCCAGCGCGTCGAGCACCGCCTGCCTGCGGCCGGGGACCGGGCGGGCGCCGGGGTGGCGGGCGAGCACCCGGCCCACCTCCTCCTCGGCGTGCGCGAGGCCGGGCCCGGCGGCGGCGACCACGGACGGCGGCCCGTCCCCGGCGCCGCGTCCGCTCGCCGCCAGCCATCCGGCCGCGCTCGCCGCCACGCTCACCGGACGGCCGCGCAGGCAGGGCAGCGCGCCCCACGGCATGGTGTGCAGCGGCCCGGTCGGCACCAGGACGAGCGGCCGGTCGCCGAGCTCGTCGGCGAGCTCGTCAGCGAAGGGCTCCAGCAGCAGCCGCCCGAGCTCGGCCCCGACGGCGTCGATCGGCTGCGGAGGCGCGGCGCCGCCCTCGCGCAGCCCGGCCCGGCGCAGCGAGTAGCGCAGCCGGATCAGCGTCTCGGCCACCGCCCGCAGCCCGCCGAGCCGCCGCAGCGTCACGCGCTCGCCGGTGACGACCACGCCCAGCAGCGACTCCTCGTCGGTGACGTACTCGACCAGCGCGGCCCGCCCCAGCTCCTCGCGCAGCCGCCCGGAGCCGGTCAGCGGGCGGGCGTGCGCGGGCGCGGCCACCGCCCGCCACCGCTCCGCCCACTCGAACACCTCGCCGGCGTCTCCGTCGCGGATCGCCAGCCGCAGCCCGAACGCCGCCAGCCGCTCACCGGCGCGGGCCGCGTGGGCGCGCAACGCCGGGTCGTCGAGCGTGTCCATGCGCCCGCCCATCTCGGCCAGCCCCTCCCGCACGGCGCGGAAGGCGCCCGGGACGTCCTCCTGCAGCGCCGCCTCCAGCGCGAGCGCGTGCTGCCGCACCAAGGGCGGCACCTGGGCGGCCTGGGCCAGCCGCCGCTGCTGCGTCTCGCTCGACAGCGGCGTCAGCCGGGTGCCGGCCGGCATCCACCGCTCCTGCGGCCTGGCGTGCTGGGTGAGCCGCGCGAGCTGGGCCGAGGCCGTCGGGTGGTCGTCGACGGCCAGCGCGGTCTCGGCCGCCACCAGCCGCAGCGCCGCCGCCCCGGCCAGGTGGGCGGCGTCGCGTTCGAGCTCGCCCGCGCACGCGATCAGCTCGGCGAGCAGCGCGGGCGTGGGCGGCTCCAGCGCCAGCCTGGCCCGCAGCACGACCTCCCTGGCCAGCGGCAGCCACGAGTGCCGCTCCTGCTCCGCCAGCTCGCGCCCGGCCCGCTCGGCCACCGTGATCGCCTCGCGGGCGTCGCCCGTCAGCAGCTCGACCTGGGCGAGCTTGAGCCGCGCCTCGGCCAGCGCCGCCCGGCCGCCGGACTGCTCCAGGTCGGGCACGGCCAGGCTGAGCAGCGCCCGCGCCTCGCCGGGCAGGTGGGCGGCCAGCAGGGCGCCCGCGAAGTCGGCGCGCATCGTGGCCAGCCGCTCGGTGAAGCCGAACAGCGTGTCCTGGGCGGCGCGGTAGTGGGCGAACGCCTCGCCGACGTCGCCGCGCCGTACGGCGAGAAAGGGCAGGTTGGCGGCGGCGAGCCGGGCCAGGTGGTGGAGCCCGGCGTGGCGGGAGATCTCCAGGCAGGCGCTGATGTCGCGCATGGCGTCGTCCCAGTCGCCCCGGTAGGCGTGCACCAGGCCCCGGTTGAGCAGCCCGCCCGCCAGGAACCTGCGGTCGTCGAGCGTGCCCGGCGCGGCCACGAGCGCCCGCAGCGCCCGGTCGCAGGAGGCGACGGCCTCCTGGTAGCGGCCCAGGCAGGCCAGCGCGACGGCCCGCTGCGTGTCGAGCTTGGCGCGGTCGAGCGGCGACAGGTGGGCCCAGGCCAGCGCGGCGACGCGCAGCGCCTGCAGCGGATGGCCGCGCTCGGTGCGCACCGTCACCAGCGACAGCCGCGCCTGCGCCAGCCGCTCGCCGGGCGCCCCCACGGTGCCGATCGCCTGCCTGAGGTGCTGCTCGGCCGCCTCCAGATCGCCCAGCTCACGCTCGGCCAGGCCCATCGCCCGCAACGCCACCGCCGTCGCCTCCGCGCCCCCGGGGACGGCCGCCGCCTTCGCCAGGATCGTCCGGCCGGCCCGCAACGCCTGCGGCGGGTCGACCACGGAACGCTGCACCGCCATCTCCGCCGCGCGCACGAGCATGGCGACGACCGGGGACGTGTCCCGCTGATGCTCCGGTGTCGTCAGGTTCGGCTCGGTGTTCAAGGGCGGATGCGCACCCACCGGGTCTGGACGGGGGCGTTGCCGGGGCGGTGGCAGACCACGCTGAGCCAGCCCGGCGGCAGCCCGGTCACCGCGAAGTGGCCAGTGGGCGCCAGCCGCCTGCTCAACGTCAGGTGCGGGGTGCGTACGTCGACGAGTGTCCCGTCGCCCGGAGTCGGGCACACCTGCCCCGCCACGTCGATCAGCCCGTCGCCGAAGGTCACCTCCAGGTCGAAGGTGAGCCCGGCCGCCACGAAGCGGACCATGTGCGGGCCCTCCGGCCCGCGCACGCCGCGCGTGGCGGTGCACTCGGCGGGGACGGCGGTGATCGCGCTGGGGACCCGGAGCCGGAAGACGTCGCGGGCGGCCGCGCTCACGTGTCCCGGGATGGGATCGCTCCCGGCGGCCAGTCTGAGGGCCGCCAGGAAGTATTCGTCGTTGATCATTGCACCGTCTCCTGTAGTGAGATCAGGGTGCGCAGTTTTTCCAGGCAGCGCGCCCTGGTAGGGCCGACGCTGCCGATCGGGACGCCCAGGCGCTGGGCCATCTGCCGGCTGCCGAGATCCGTCGCCACCAGCCGGAGCATGGTGCGGCAGGGCTCGTGCAGGGTGGAGACCGTCTGCCAGAGCAGGCGGTTGCCGTCGGCCTCCAGCACGGCGGAGGCCGGGTCGGGCGCGGCCGGGGGCTCCGCGGCCACGCTGTGCGGAGTCTTCCGCAGCAGCTGGAGCGCTTCGCGGCGGGTCGTGGTGGCCAGCCACGCCCCCACGGCCGCGGGCTCCCTGATCGCGTGCAGCCGCTCCAGCAGGCGCAGCCACGCGCCCTGGACGACGTCCGCCGCGTCGCTCTCGCCGAGACCGCAGGAGCGGGCCACCGCCCACATCCGCGGCCCGAAGCGGGACACGAGCTGGTCCCAGGCGTCCTGGTCGCCACCGGCCGCCGCCGCGAGCAGCTCCGCTGGGTCGCGCGTGTCGTGCATACGGCCTCCTTCCCGACCCTGCCGGGAGGCTGTCCTGCCTCCACGTGATCGCCCGGGGACTGAGCGTAAACTCTACAGACTCGACGGGACGAGAACTCCCAGATCGGGAATTTGCCGGGTGGCCTGCGGATCCAGCACCGCCTTGGCCGCCTGGGCCGCCGGCAGATCGCGCGCGGCGTCCGCGATGGCCCCCGCCACCAGGGCCGCGGCGAACGACGTGCCGCTCCACGAGGCGTAGCCGGCGAACTCGCCCCGCTCCGGGAACGTGCTGGTCAGCCACTCGCCGCGGGCGCAGGCGTCCACCCACGGCCCGTACGCCGAGAACGGGGCGCGGCGCTGCTGGGTGTCGTCGACCGCGCCCACCGCCACCACCGGCCCCAGCGCGGCCGGGTAGAAGGGCACGTCCGAGGCGGAGTTGCCGGCGCACGCGACCACGACCGTGCCGGGCAGCTCGGCCAGCGCGTCGGCCAGCAGCGGCGGCGGCCTGCCGTCGAAGGTGTGGCAGCCGAACGACAGGTTCAGCACGTCGGGCGGCCGCTCGCGCATCCGGTGCAGCGCCCGCACCACGGTCGCCTCGTCGCCCAGCCCCTCGCCGTCGAGCACCCGGGTCACCCGCAGCGACACGCCCGGCGCCCGCATCGTCAGCAATCCGGCCAGGAACGTTCCATGCCCGGCCTGGCGGCCCTCGGCGGCGTCGTCGTCCTCGGCCCGGCGCTCGGCGAACCAGTCGCTCCCGGCCCACCAGCGGTGCTCCGCCACGCCGGTGTCGAGCAGCCCGACCACCACCGGCGAGCGGGTGCGGCTGTGGCGGTGGGCGATGGGCGGGGCGGGGAAAGGGCGCGACGCCGGCCCGCCGAAGAACAGCGGCTGCCCGGCCAGCACGTGGTTGGGGGAGGCGCGGAAGCCGTGCTCGCGCAGGTCGGCGGTCAGCTCGCACGGGTCGACGCCGTCGGACAGGTGGATCACGCAGACGCCGTCGGCCTCCGAGACGGCCTGCGTCCAGCGCGAGGCGGCGGACAGCGCGCTGCGGTCGGTCAGCACCTGACCTGGGCGGATGAGCGCGTCGCCGACTTGTTGGATGTTCATGAGCGGGTATCTTTCCCCGCCGGCCGTCCTGTCACGTGTCACACGCGCACCAACTTGGTATGGCCCCCCTCTGGTGTCGGATTGCGACCGACGGTAGTCTCTCCCTAGTCACTTGTGATCATCCCGGGGCGAGGCCGTTGGGGAAGGCGCACCTCGTACCGAAACGGGAGGTCCGGTGTCTGCTCGTGGCGTGCTGTACGTCCACTCGGCTCAGCCCGCGCTGTGCCCTCATATCGAATGGGCAGTCGCGGGTGTCCTTGGCGTGCCCGTTGATCTTACCTGGACGCCGCAACCCGCCGCGCCCAACGTGGTGCGCGCGCAGGCCGAATGGGAAGGCCGGCCCGGCATCGCCGCCGCCATCGCCTCCTCACTCATGGGCTGGCAGCGCCTCAGGTTCGAGATCACCGAGGACGCCTCGCCGGGCGTCGACGGCTCCCGGCACGCCTACACCCCGACGCTCGGCGCGTTCAGCGCGGTCATCGGCGCCGCGGGCGACATCATGATCCCCGAGGACCGGCTGCGCGCCGTGATGCTGACCGCCGGTCAGGGCCGCTGCGTGCTGGAGGAGGAGCTCGACAAGCTGCTCGGCCGGCCCTGGGACGAGGAGCTGGAGCCGTTCCGCTACGCGGGCGACGGCGCGCCCGTCCGCTGGCTGCACGCCGCCGTCTGACGCGCAGCGCCGCCCCCCGGTCCCACGCCCGCCACCCCCCGGTCCCACGCCCGCCACCCCCCGGTCCCACGCCCGCCACCCCCCGGTCCCACGCCCGCCACCCCCCGGCACGAGAGCAGACGCGAAAGGGGCCCCGCACCGAATCGGTGCGGGGCCCCTCGCCGTCGTCCGGACTACAGCGGGATGTTGCCGTGCGCGCCCCGGGCCGGGGTCGCTTGGGCCAGGACCTTGGCGATCGCGCCCCGGGTCTCCTCCGGCTTGATCACCTCGTCGATCACGCCCAGCTCCTGCGCGCGGCTGAGCCCGCCCGCGAGCTTCTCGTGCTCCTCGGCGAGCCGCTGCTCCAGCTCCGCGCGCTCCTCCTCGGAGGCGGCGGCGAGCTGGCGGCGCTTGAGGATGCGGACCGCGGCGACCGCGCCCATGACCGCGACCTCGGTCGTCGGCCACGCGAACACCTTGGTCGCGCCGAGGGCGCGGGAGTTCATCGCGATGTAGGCGCCGCCGTAGGCCTTGCGGGTGACGAGCGTGATGCGCGGCACCGACGCCTCGGCGAAGGCGTGCAGCAGCTTGGCGCCGCGGCGCACCACGCCGTCGTGCTCCTGGCCGACGCCCGGCAGGTAGCCCGGCACGTCCACCAGCACGACCAGCGGCACCCCGAAGGCGTCACACATGCGCACGAAACGCGCGGCCTTCTCGGCGGAGGTGGCGTCGAGGCAGCCGCCCAGCCGCATCGGGTTGTTGGCGATCACGCCGACGGTCCGGCCGCCGAGCCGCCCCAGCGACGTGACGATGTTGGGCGCCCACTTGGGGTGCAGCTCCACGCCGGGCTCGTCGAGCAGGCCGTTGACCAGCGGCTTGACGTCGTAGGCGCGGCGCGGCGAGTCGGGCAGCAGCGAGGAGAAGTCGACCTCGCCGATCTCCGACGAGCGGACCCGGCCCTGGTGGCCGAGCAGCACGGCGAGCTGGCGGGCCTTCAGCAGCGCGTCGGTCTCGGTCTTGGTGACGACGTGCACGACACCGCTGCGCTTGCTGTGCGGCTCGGGGCCGCCCAGGGCGGCGCTGGTGACGTCCTCGCCGGTGACGCTGCGGACCACGTCGGGGCCGGTGACGAAGATGCGGCCCGAGTCGGCCAGGATCACCAGGTCGGTCAGCGCCGGGCCGTAGGCGGCGCCGCCGGCGGCCGGGCCGACGACCACGGAGATCTGCGGCACGACGCCCGACGCCTTGGTCATGGCGGCGAACACCCGGCCGACGGCGTGCAGCGACTCGACGCCTTCGGCGAGTCGCGCACCGCCGGAGTGCCAGATCCCGAGGACCGGCACCCGTTCGCGGACGGCCACGTCATATGCGTGGACGATGTGCTCGCAACCCTCGCTGCCCATCGCGCCGCCCTGATAACGCGCGTCGCTGCAGAACGCGACGACGGGGACTCCCTCGACGCGGCCCATGGCGGCCAGCACGCCGCTCTTGTCCTCGGGGGTGATCAGCCGCACCGACCCCTCGTCGAGGAGGGCGGCCAGGCGGACGGCGGGATCGCGGGGATCGGCAGGCTCCTGTTCGGGACCCTCGGTCGCCACGCGGTTGTCGAGCACGGTCATTTAAGCCCCCTTGAACACGACGGTCACGTTGTGGCCGCCGAAGCCGAACGAGTTGTTGACCGCGGCGATGTCACCCGCGGGCAGGGCGCGGTGGGCGCCGTGCACGAGATCGACCTCGATGCCGTCGTCGACGTTGTCGAGGTTGATGGTGGCGGGGACGATGCGCTCCTGCAGCGCCTTGACGGTGAAGACGGACTCGATGCCGCCGGCGCCGCCCAGGAGGTGGCCGGTCATGGACTTGGTCGAGGTGACCAGCGGGTGGGTGCCGATGGCCTTGGCCACCGCCTGCACCTCGATGACGTCGCCTGCCGGGGTGGAGGTGGCGTGCGCGTTGACGTGCTTGACGTCCTGGCCGGTGATGCCGGCGTCGGTGAGCGCCTGCGTCATCGCCATGATGATGCCCCGGCCCTCGGGCTCGGGCTGGGTGATGTGGTGGGAGTCGGCCGAGTAGCCGACACCCGAGGCGTAGGCGTAGATCCGTGCGTCGCGGGCGCGGGCGTGCTCCTCCGACTCCAGGACGAGGATGCCGGCGCCCTCACCCAGGACGAAGCCGTCGCGGTCGCGGTCCCACGGCCGGGAGGCGCGCTGCGGCTCGTCGTTGCGGGTGGACATGGCGCGGGCGGCGGCGAAGGCCGCCACGTTGAGGCCGTGGATGGCGGCCTCGGTGCCGCCGGCGATCACCACGTCGGCCCGGCCCGCCCTGATCATGTCCATCGCGTAGCCGATGGCCTCCGCGCCGGAGGCGCAGGCGGACACCGTGGCGTGCACCCCGGCCTGGGCGCCCCGGTCGAGGCCGATCCAGGCGGCGGGGCCGTTGGGCATGAGCATCGGCACCGTGAAGGGCGACAGCCGGTTCCAGCCGCGCTCCTTGTAGGTGTCGTAGGCGGACAGGGTGGTGTTGATGCCGCCGATGCCGCTGGACACGACGACGCCCAGCCGCTCGGGCGCCACCTCCGGCGCTCCCGCGTCCTGCCACGCCTCACGCGCGGCGACCATCGCGAACTGCTCGCTGCGGTCGAGACGGCGGGACTCGGGCCGGGGCAGCACCTCGGTCGGGTCGACCGCGGCCGTCCCCGCGAACGTCACGGGGACGGTGTCGATCCAGTCCTCGGTGAGGGTCCTGACACCCGACTGACCGGCGAGGAGCGCCGACCAGGACGAGGCGACGTCTCCACCGACGGGCGTCGTCGCGCCGAGCCCGGTGACGACGACACGTACCCGGTTTGCACTCACGTTTCGCACTCCTTGTCGATCAGGGGTAAGGACGTTCTAGTTCTGGATGAAGGTGAGGACGTCCTTGACCGTCTTCAGGTTCTTGAGCTGGTCGTCGGGGATCTCGACGCCGAACTCGTCCTGGGCGGCCACGGCGATCTCGACCATGGACAGGGAGTCGATGTCGAGGTCGTCCACGAAGCTCTTCTCCGGGGTGACCTCGGCGGCCGGGATGCCGGTGATCTCGTTGATGATCTTGCCGAGGCCCTGGAGGATGTCCTGCTCGGTGGCCATGTCGCTGGTTCTCCTTAGTTTTCCTGGTTCTGCACGGCTTCGCCGTACAAGCTTTTCTTAGGGGATCTCGATGACCTGACCCGCGTAGGTCAGGCCGGCGCCGAAGCCGAGGATGAGCGCGAGCTCACCCGAGCGGACCTCGCCGCGCTCCAGCATGCGCGAGAGCGCGAGCGGGATGGAGGCTGCGGAGGTGTTGCCGGCGGTGACGATGTCGCGGGCGATGACCGCGCGCTCGGCGCCCAGCCGGCGGGCGATCGACTCGATGATACGCAGGTTGGCCTGATGCGGGATGAACGCGGCCAGCTCCGACGGGTCGACGCCGGCGCGCTCGCATGCCTGCTTGGCGACCGGGTGGAGCGCGGTGGTGGCCCAGCGGAAGACCGTCTGGCCCTCCTGCTGCAGCGAGCTGTGGCGGTCGTCGATGCGGATGGCCTCGGACTTGTCGCCGGAGCTGCCCCACACGACCGGGCCGATGCCGGGGGTGTCGGAGGGGCCGACGACCGCGGCGCCCGCGCCGTCGGCGAAGATCACCGCGGTGGAGCGGTCGGTCCAGTCGATCCACTGCGACAGCTTCTCCGCGCCGATGACCAGCACGTTGCGGGCCGAGCCGGCGCGGATGGCGGCGTCGGCGGTGCCGAGCGCGTAGCAGAAGCCGGCGCAGGCGGCGTTGACGTCGAAGGCGCCGGGGGCGTCGATGCCGAGCCGGTGCGCGACGACCGCGGCGGCGTTGGGGATCTGCGACTCCAGAGTGCAGGTCGCGACGATGACCAGGTCGATGTCATCGGCGGCCAGACCGCTGGCGGCCAGCGCCTTGCCGCCCGCCTGGGCCGCCATGTCCTCCAGCGTCTCGCTGTCGGCGGCGACCCGGCGCTCCTTGATGCCGACGCGGGACTGGATCCACTCGTCGTTGGTCTCCATGGTCCTGGCCAGCTCGTCGTTGGTGACGACGCGGGCGGGCTGGTAGTGGCCGAGGGCCAGCAGCCTGGCGCCGGGCGCGGTGTCGGCGATCCTCACTTGATCAGCTCCCTGGCGGCGTCGAGATGTTCGGGGGTCTTGACGGCCACGGTCTTCACGCCGCGCAGCCCGCGCCTGGCGAGGCCGGTCAGCGTGCCGCCGGGCAGCAGCTCGATCATCGCGGTGACGCCCAGCTCGGCCATCGTCGCCATGCAGGAGTCCCAGCGCACGGGGTTGCTCACCTGGTTGACCAGGCGGCTCATGACCTCGTCGCCGCCGGTCACGACCTGGCCGTCGGCGTTGGACAGCAGCCGCACGGTGGGGTCGGCCGGGGTGACGGAGGCGGCGGCCTCGCGCAGCCGCGCGACCGCGGGGGCCATGTGCGCGGTGTGGAAGGCGCCGGCCACGGCCAGCGGGCGGAGCCGGGCGCCGGCCGGGGCGTCGTCGGCGAAGGCGGCGAGCTGCTCCAGCGTGCCGCCCGCGACGATCTGGCCGGAGCCGTTGATGTTGGCGGGGGTCAGGCCGTGCTTGTCGATGGCCGCCAGCACGTCGGGCTCCTCACCGCCGAGCACGGCGGTCATGCCGGTCTCGGTGACGGAGGCGGCCTCGGCCATCGCCCGGCCGCGCTCGCGGACCAGCGTCAGCGCCTGCTCGGGCGTGATCACCCCGGCCAGCGCGGCGGTCGCGAACTCGCCGACGCTGTGGCCGGCCAGCAGGTCGGGGTTCACGCCGAGCGCCTCGGCGCTGGCCAGCGCGGCCGCCACGAGCAGGGGCTGGGCGACGGCGGTGTCGCGGATCTCGTCGGCGTCCGCGGTGGTGCCGAACGCGATCAGGTCGAGCCCGGCGACCTCCGACCACGCGGCGAGCCGGTCTGCCACACCGGGCAGCTCCAGCCACGGGGTGAGGAAACCTGGGGTTTGGGCGCCTTGGCCCGGCGCGACGACTACAAGCACGAAATCCACCATGCCCTGTAGAACTTCGACACGCCGATGAAGATCTGAACGAACTTTGTCCGGGCTGTTTTGTAGGAACCCCACAGTAGGGGTTTCGGGAAGATTACGTTAGGGCCCGCCACATCGCGGCGCTGTCGGCGAGGCGCCCCAGGATGAGCCCCACCTGCAGGGTGAAGGCCGAACGGCCCTCGGTCGGCTGGTAGCCGGTCAGCTCGGTGATCTTCTTGAGCCGGTAGCGGACCGTGTTGGGGTGGACGAACAGCAGTCGCGCGGTCGCCTCCAGCGACGTGCCCTGCTCCAGGTACGTGGCCAGCGTATCGAGCAGCGGGGTGCCCGCGAGGGGCAGATAGACGTTCTCGACGAGCTGCTCCCTGGCGTCCTCGTCGCCGTCGAGCGCCCGCTCGGCCAGCAGGTCCTCGGCGTGCACCGGCCGGGGCGCGTCGGGCCAGCCGGAGGAGGCCTTCAGCCCGGCCAGCGCGGCCCGGGCCGACCGCGCGGCGGCGTGCAGGTCGGGCACCTCGGGGCCGATCACGATCGGGCCCTCGCCGAACCGGGCGACGACCTGCCGGGCCGCGTCGTTCACGCTCTCGGCGCCGCCCACGATCACGATGAGCCGGTCGGCCTGGACACCGGCGAGCAGGTCCATGCCGATGCGGCGGCCCCGCTCGCGCAGCCCGTCGATGACGGCGCGCGGGTCGCCCTCGGGGGCGTGCCCGGCGATCACGACCACCGGCGAGGACGTCCAGCCGAGCGCGGCGGCCCAGGAGTGCAGCCCGTCGTCCACCTCGCCGCGCACCAGCGCGTCGACGATCAGCGCCTCCAGCCGCGCGTCCCAGGAGCCCCGGGCCTCGGCCTCGCGGGCGTAGACGTGCGCGGCGGCGAACGCCACGTCCCGGGTGTAGCGGAGCATCGCCTGCTGGAGCTGGTCCTCGCCGCCGGGCGCGGCCAGCTCGTCGGTCTGCGCCTCGACCACCTGGACGACGACGCGGACGATGTCGACCGTCTGCTGCAGCGAGATCGACCGCTTCAGCTCACGCGGCGCGGTGCCGAAGAACTCGATGCTGGGCGTGGGCCGGTCCTCGCCCGCGTGCTGGAACCACTCGACGAACGCGGCGATGCCCGCCTGCGCCACCAGCCCCACCCAGGAGCGGTCCTCGGCGCTGAGCGCGCGGAACCACGGCAACTGGTCGTCCATCCGCGCCATCGCCGCCGTGCCGAGCGAGCCCATCGCGCGCTCGAGCCTGCGAGTGGTGTCCTCCCGGGTCCGGTCTGTCACGTCTCCTAGAGTGCCAGGTGATTTCAGATGACCGCGACGGCGGTTATCAGGCCGATCGCAATGTGGGTCACCGCGAGGAGCCGGGCGCCCGGCTGCAGCTGAGGCTCCTTGACCAGTTCGCGCACGGAGATGCCGACCACCCGGTCGAACAGCAGCATCGCCAGCGTCTGCACGGCGATGCCGACCAGGCCGAACACCGCGGTGCTCACCAGCCCCTCGGCCAGCCGCCCGCCGGAGCCCCAGATGGAGGCGGCCACGATCAGGCCGACCGCGGCCAGCGCGGAGGTGGCCAGCAGGGTCGCGTTCGGGTTGCGCTCGGTGCGGATGATCTGGCTGAGCTTGCCCGGGGTCGCCAGGTCGATCACGTAGAAGCCGACGATCATCAGGATCACGCCGACGGCGGCGTAGGAGGCGATGGAGCCCGCGCCGCGGGCGAGATGTTCCAGGAACAGGGTGGTCACGGTCACTCGATTCGGTGAGGTACGAAGGAAGAGGTGTCGTCGGTGATCAGGCCGGTCGTCTCCCGGATGCCCAGGCCGGCCGCCTCGTCGGCGACCACCCAGGCGCCCAGGACCGGCCGCTGGCCGCCGAACTCCGGCAACGCCTCGAAGCCCTGGTAGACATACCCCTCCTGGCCATAGGAACCGGGCGTCTCCAGGCCGCCGGACGGCGTGACGATCCGCATCGACGCGCCCTCCCGGCCGAGCAGCGGCTTGGCGATGTACGAGCCGAGGTCGCGGGGGCCGTCGAGGTAGGCGGGCAGCAGGTTGGGATGGCCGGGGAACAGCTCCCACAGCACGGCCAGCAGCGCCTTGTTGGACAGCAGAGCCTTCCACAGCGGCTCGATCCACGTCGCGTGGCGCACCGCGTGGCGGCCGAACGGCTCGGCGAGCATCCACTCCCACGGGTAGAGCTTGAAGGCCGAGCGGATCCTGCGCTCCTCGACGTCGACGAAGCACCGGTTGAGCGAGTCCCAGCCGATGTCCTCCATGGCGACGGCCACGGTCTCCAGCCCGGCCTGCTCGGCGGTCTCCTGGAGGTAGGCCAGCGTCATGGCCTCCTCGCCGGTCTCGTCGCCGTTGGTCCAGGCGAAGTGGGTGGGGCCGGGCGGCAGCGGCATCGCGCGCCAGCGGTCGATGAGCCGCTCGTGCACGGAGTTCCACTGGTCGCCGCCGGGGTGGGTGTCCTGCAGCCAGAACCACTGGATCACCGATGACTCCAGCAGCGAGGTCGGCGTGTCGGCGTTGTACTCCAGCAGCTTGGCCGGCCCGGTGCCGTCGTAGCGCAGGTCGAAGCGGCCGTAGAGGTGGGCGTCGCGCCGCTCCCACGAGCGCGCCACGTCGTCGGCCGCCCACTCCGGGATGGCCAGGTCGGCCAGGCGGCCGGTGGAGACCACGTGCTCGGCGGCCTGGAGGCACATCCCGTGCAGCTCCTCGACCTGCTCCTCCAGCGACTCGACCTCGTCCATGGAGAACACGTAGTGGACCGACTCGTCCCAGTAGGGCCTGCTCAGCCCCTCGGGGTGGGCCGCGCGGTGGTAGGCCAGGCCCTGGCTCTCGATCGTCTTGTCCCAGCCGTCGCGGGGAGCGCCCTGCTCGCGTCGCACCGGTCAGCTCCCGCTGCTGCGGCCGCTGCCGAAGCCGCCGCGCTGGATCTCGCGCCCGGTGCGGGTGGAGATGGTGACGTCGGAGGGGCGCAGCGTGGTGCCGCCGCGCACGCGGGTGCCGTTGCGGACGCCGCCGTAGTACCAGTGGTAGGCGCCCCGCGGCCCGGCGTAGTAGTGGGAGTGGTGGTCGTCGTCGCAGTAGTCCTCGTCCACGACCGGGTAGGAGCCGTCGGGGAGCTGCTGGCTGGTGTCGACGCAGTCGGCGGTGACCTCGTCGTCGTCCTGCGTCGCCGCGCAGTAGCCGACCACCATGACGGACACGACGCCGATGACGGTCAGGGTGATCGCTTTCGACGAGCGCTGTTTCGGTGGGGGCGGCTTGGGGGGCAATCGGGCTCCTTCGTGGGTCGCACAGCCTAGCGGGGGTTCCGGCCGGCCTTCAATCGCCCGTGATCCGACGGTGACCTGGCCCGTTGCCGCTTTTGATATGGATGAACGTATGGAACCGGTCGAAGCGTTCCGGGAAATCGCCTTCCTGCTGGAGCGGGCGGGCGAGCCCGCCTACCGCGTGCGCGCCTTCCGCCGCGCCGCCTCCGTCGTCGCCGACCTGCCCCGCGAAGAGCTCGTACGGCGCGCGGAGTCGGGCGGCCTGGCCGAGCTGCCCGGCATCGGCAAGGTGACCGCGCTGGTGGTCACCGAGGCGCTGGCCGGTCAGGTCCCGACCTATCTGCGCCGGTTGCGCGCCACGGAGGGGGCCGACCTCGACGACGAGACGGCGGCGTTGCGCGCGGCGCTCAAGGGCGACCTGCACAGCCATTCCGACTGGTCCGACGGCGGATCGCCGATCGAGGAGATGGCCGAGGCGGCCGAATCGCTGGGCCACGCCTACCTGGCGCTGACCGACCACTCGCCGCGGCTGACCGTCGCCCGCGGGCTGCCGGCGGCGCGGCTGCGCGAGCAGCTCGACGTGGTGGAGGCGCTCAACGAGCGGCTGGCGCCGTTCCGCATCCTGACGGGCATCGAGGTCGACATCAACCTCGACGGCAGCCTCGACCAGGAGCCGGAGCTGCTGGAACGGCTCGACGTGGTGGTCGCCAGCGTGCACTCCAAGCTGCGCCTGCCCAGCTCCGAGATGACCCGCCGGATGGTGACGGCCGTCGCCAACCCGCTCGTGGACGTGCTCGGCCACTGCACCGGCCGGGTCGTGCAGGCCGGGGGAGCGCGCGGCTCGCGCAGGCCGGAGTCGGAGTTCGAGGCCGACCTGGTCTTCGAGGCGTGCCGGCGGTTCGGGGTCGCCGTCGAGATCAACTCGCGGCCCGACCGGCTCGACCCGCCCAAGCGGCTGCTGCGCCAGGCGTACGAGCAGGGGTGCGTGTTCGCGATCAACTCCGACGCGCACGCGCCCGGCCAGCTCGACTGGCAGCGCTTCGGCTGCGAGCGGGCGGCCAGGTGCGGGATCGAGGCCGGCCGGATCGTCAACACCTGGCCGGTGGACGAACTGCTCGACTGGGCCCGCTGACCCCCTTCCGGACACCCGAAACCCCGGTGCGCTCGGGATTGTCGGTGTCCGCGCGTAGCGTCGCGGGTGTGAACCGTACCGACCGGCTCTACGCGCTCGTCGAGGACCTGCGCGCCATCTCGCCCCGCTGCCGCTCGGCCCGCGAGCTGGCCGGCAGGTTCGAGGTGAGCGTGCGCACGATCGAGCGCGACATCACCGCCCTGCAGGAGTCCGGGGTGCCGATCTACGCCGAGACGGGGCGCAAGGGCGGCTACGCGATCGACAGGAAGATGTCCCTGCCACCGCTCAACTTCACCCCGGCCGAGGCGGTGGCCATCGCGGTGGCGCTCAGCCGGGCCGGCGACCAGCCGTTCGGCCGGCAGGCCCGCAGCGCGTTACGCAAGGTCGTCGCCGCCATGCCCGGCCGCGAGGGCGAGCTGGCCAGGGAGCTGGCGCGACGGGTGGTGCACGTCACCGAGCCCGCCGAGCCGGGCGGCGCCCGGCCGATGGGCGGCGAGGGCATCTCCCGCGCCATCGAGGAGGCGCTGCTGCGCCGCCGGGTGCTCCGGCTCGACTACGCCGACGCCAAGGGCGCGCTGACCTCGCGCGACGTCGAGCCCGGCGTGTTTCTGGGCGGCCGAGGCGGGTTCTGGTATCTGGTGGCGTGGTGCCGGCTCCGTGACGACGTGCGCGTCTTCCGGCTCGACCGCATCGCCGCCGCCTCCGTCACCGCCGAGCGCTGCCCCGACCGGCCGCTGGAGGGCTATGCCACCGACGTCCCCGACATGCTCGTGCACGGCACCGTACTCGATTGAATGCTCGAAAAGTCAAGAGGAAACACCGACATAGGGTTGTCGCCATCACGTTAGATCGTTGTCTTGTTCGAAAGTGATGGAGGAGACGGCGATGGCTGACAACACGGTCAACTGGTTCGAGGTGGCCACCGACGACCCGGAGGGCGCCGAGCGCTTCTACGGCGAGCTGTTCGGCTGGACCTTCGCCCGGGAGGGCGACGGCTCGATGGACTACCGGTTGATCCGCTACCCGGGCGGTGAGCCCGTCGGCGGCCTGTTCGGCACCAAGGGCGAGTTCCCGGCGCACGCGGTCTTCCACGTGCAGGTGGCCGACGTGGCGGAGACCTGCCGGCGCGGCGAGGAGCTGGGCGGCAAGGTGCTGACGAAGGTGGTCGGCGACGCCCCGGGCACCGACTTCGCCTACGTGCGCGACCGGTCGGGCAGCGTCTTCGGCGTCTACCGGCCCCGCGCGTGAGCCGCCCCTGATCGTCGCGGGCCGGGTGCCGCCTTCCCCGCGTCCCGGTCCCGCGCGGGCCGCTCCCGCGAGCGGCCACCCCTGCCCTGGACACGCCGCCGACCGCCGAGTGGCGGCGCGTCCAGGGCCCGGAGCGTCAGGCCCTGAGCGTCAGGTCCGGAGGCGTCAGGCTGCCGGGCAGGAGGCGCCGCGCTCGGGCACCTTGCCCTTGAGCAGGTAGCCGTTCACCAGCTCGGCCACGCACTTGCTGCCCGACAGGTAGGCGCCGTGCCCCTCGCCCTCGTAGGTGACCAGCGTGGCGGTCCTGAGCTGCCTGGTCAGCTTGGGCGCCCACTCGTACGGGGTGGCGGGGTCGTTCTTGCCGCCGACCACGAGGATCGGCGCCGAGCCGGTGGCGTCGACCTTCCTGGCTTCGTCGCTGCCCTTGACCGGCCACACGTCGCACAGCGCGCCCGAGCCCGCGCCGCCGAACAGCGGCGAGATCTTCAGCGAGGCCGTCTCGGTGCGCCGCAGCGTGGCCGCGTCGGGGCGTTCGGCCGTGTCGACGCAGGTGATCGCCGGGAAGCTGGTCGTCTGCGTGGTGTAGGAGCCGTCCTCGCCGCGGCCGGTGTAGGTGTCGGCCAGGTAGAGCAGCGCCGCCCCGTTGCCCTTGAGCGCCTGGCCCAGCGCGCTCTCCAGGAACGGCCACGTCAGCTCCGAGTAGAGGGCGGCGGCGACGCCGGTGGCGGCCAGCCCCTGCGTGAGCTGGCGGTGGTAGACCTTCATCGGCTTGGCGGCCAGGTCGTTCATCAGCTTCTCGACGTTCGCGCCCGCGGTGGCGACGTCGGCGCCGACCTCGCAGGTGTCCTTCACGCAGTCCTTCAGGAAGGCCTCGTACGACTTCTGGAAGCCCTTGGTCTGGGCCAGCGTGCGCTCCTCGAAGGTGACCGTCGGGTCCAGCGGCGCGTCGAGCACCATCCGGCCCACGTTCTCCGGGAACTGCGTGGCGTACACGGCGCCGAGCTGGGTGCCGTAGGACATGCCGACGTAGTTGAGCTTCTCGTCGCCGAGGGCGGTGCGGATGCGGTCCATGTCGCGGGCGGCGTTGGCGGTGCCGACGTACGGCAGGATCTTGCCGGAGTCGCGCGCGCAGAGCTCGGCGAAGCGCCGGTTGGCCGCGTCGATCTCGGCGCGGGTCTGCGCGTTGGCGGGCAGCGTGTCGAGCGAGGTGAAGCGGTCGAGGTCGGCGGTGCCGCCGCAGCGCACGCCCGAGCTGCGCTCGACGCCGCGCGGGTCGAAGCTGATCAGGTCGTAGCGGGCGCGCAGCGCGCCGAGCGCCTTGCCCGCCTGGTCGAGCGTGTCGACGCCGGAGGCGCCGGGGCCGCCGAAGTTGAACAGCAGCGACCCGATCCGCTTCTTCTGGTCGGTCGCCGCGAGCTTGATCAGCGCCAGGTCGATCTTCTCCCCGCCGGGGTCGGAGTAGTTCAGCGGGACGCTCAGCTTGCCGCACCGGACCGTCGCGTCCTTCTCGACGGGCGGTTCGCCGTCGGGGCGGGCCACGTCCGTGCACGGGCCCCACGCGATCTTGTCAGTCTCCGGAATCACATCGGTGGCGGGCTTGGCCGTGCTCACACAACCCGTGGTTGCGGCGGCCAGGACTGCGGCGGCCAGTACGCGGCGCATGCGACATTTCCCCTCGTCAGCTCAGGGGGAAGTAGTGCCCACAATACGTGACGGCCCACCGGAACGGGCGGGACGGCACGGTCGTGCCGTCCCGCCCGTCCGGGTCGTCTCAGACGCCCATCGACTGGGTGTCGTTGCTCTCGGCGCCACCGGCCTCGGTCACGCCGTTCTTCAGGTGGTAGCGGGCGATCGCCTCGCGCAGCACCTCGCCGTCGAGCTCACCCCGCTTGACCAGGCTGGTCAGCACGGCCAGCGTGATCGAGGCGGCGTCGACGTGGAAGTGGCGGCGCAGCGCCGAGCGCGTGTCGGACAGGCCGAACCCGTCGGTGCCCAGCGAGGACCAGTCACCCGGCACCCACTGCGCGATCTGGTCCTGGACGGCCTTCATGTAGTCGCTGACGCCCACGAACGGGCCCTGCGCCTGCGACAGCACCTGCGTCACGTACGGGACGCGCTGCTCGGCGTCGGGGTTGAGCAGGTTGTGCTCCTCGCACGCGAGCGCGTCGCGGCGCAGCTCGGTCCAGGACGTCGCCGACCACACGTCGGCCGACACGCCCCACTCCTCGGCCAGCAGCCGCTGGGCCTCCATCGCCCACGGGCCCGCCACGCCGGAGGACAGGATGTTGGCCTTCGGCCCCTGCGTCTGCGGCCCCTCGGCGAACTTGTAGAGGCCCTTGAGCAGGCCCTCCACGTCGATGCCTTCGGGCTGGGCAGGCTGCAGGTAGGGCTCGTTGTAGACGGTCAGGTAGTAGAACACGTCCTCCGGCTGCTCGCCGTACATGCGCCGCAGGCCGTCCTTGACGATGTGCGCGACCTCGAACGCCCACGACGGGTCGTAGGAGATCGCCGCCGGGTTGGTCGAGGCGATGAGCGGCGTGTGGCCGTCCTCGTGCTGCAGGCCCTCGCCGTTGAGCGTGGTGCGGCCGGCGGTGGCGCCCAGCAGGAAGCCTCGCGTCATCTGGTCGGCCATCTGCCACATCTGGTCGCCGGTGCGCTGCCAGCCGAACATCGAGTAGAAGATGTAGATCGGGATCATGTGCTCGCCGTGCGTGGCGTACGAGGTGCCGACGGCGATCGCCGAGGCCATCGAGCCCGACTCGCTGATGCCCTCGTGCAGGATCTGGCCCTGCACCGACTCCTTGTACGACAGCAGCAGCTCCCTGTCGACGGCCTCGTACGTCTGGCCGTGCGGCGAGTAGATCTTCGCCGTGGGGAACATCGCGTCGAGGCCGAACGTACGGGCCTCGTCGGGGATGATCGGCACGAACCGGTGGCCGATCTCCTTGTCGCGCATGAGGTCCTTGAGCAGCCGCACGAACGCCATCGTGGTGGCGACCTGCTGCTTGCCCGAGCCCTTGGCGAACGTCTGGTAGGCGGCGTCGCCGGGCAGCTTGACCGGCTTGGCGCGCACGACGCGCTTGGGCAGCACGCCGCCGAGCGCGGCGCGGCGCTCCTTCATGTACGCGATCTCGGGGTCGTTCTCGCCCGGGTGGAAGTACGGCGGCAGGTCGCCTTCCAGCGCCGAGTCCGGGATCGGCAGGTAGAGCCGGTCGCGGAACTCCTTGAGCTCGGCCTTGGTGAGCTTCTTCATCTGGTGGGTGGCGTTGCGCGCCTCGAAGTCCTTGCCGAGCGTCCAGCCCTTGATGGTCTGGGCCAGGATGACCGTCGGCTGGCCGACGTGCTCGCGCGCGGCCTTGAACGCCGCGTAGACCTTGTGGTAGTCGTGCCCGCCGCGCGACAGCTTGCGGATGTCGTCGTCGGTCAGGTGCTCGACCATCTTGCGCAGGCGCGGGTCGCCGCCGAAGAAGTTCTCCCGGATGTAGCCGCCCGACTCGACCGAGTAGGTCTGGAACTGGCCGTCGGGGGTGGTGTTCATCTGGTTGACGAGCACGCCGTCGACGTCGGCCGCGAGCAGCGGGTCCCAGTCGCGGCCCCAGACGACCTTGATGACATTCCAGCCGGCGCCGCGGAAGTAGGACTCCAGCTCCTGGATGATCTTGCCGTTGCCGCGCACCGGGCCGTCGAGCCGCTGCAGGTTGCAGTTGATGACGAAGGTGAGGTTGTCGAGCTCCTCGCGCGCGGCCACGCCGATGGCGCCGAGCGACTCGGGCTCGTCCATCTCGCCGTCGCCCAGGAACGCCCATACGTGGCTGCGGCTGGTGTCCTTGATCTGGCGGTTGAGTAGGTAGCGGTTGAACCGCGCCTGGTAGATCGCCCCGATCGGCCCCAGACCCATCGAGACCGTGGGGAACTCCCAGAAGTCAGGCATGAGCCGCGGATGCGGGTAGGAGGGCAGGCCGTGGAAGCCGTGCGACAGCTCCTGGCGGAAGGCGTCGAGCTGGGCCTCGTTGAGGCGGCCCTCCAGGAAGGCGCGGGCGTAGATGCCCGGCGCGGCGTGACCCTGGAAGAAGACCTGGTCGCCCGACTCGCCGTGGTCCTTGCCGCGGAAGAAGTGGTTGAAGCCGACCTCGTACAGGGAGGCGGCCGAGGCGTAGGTGGCGATGTGGCCGCCCACGTTGGTGCGGGCGTTGGCGCGCGAGACCATGATCGCCGCGTTCCAGCGGATGTAGGCCCGGATGCGCCGCTCGACGTGCTCGTCGCCGGGGAACCAGGGCTCGCGCTCCGGCGGGATCGTGTTGATGTAGTCGGTGCTGCGCAGGCCCGGCACGCCGACCTGGTGCTCGCGCGCCCGCTCCAGCATGCGGAGCATCAGGTAGCGGGCTCTGGTGCGGCCCTCCGTCTTGACGACGTTGTCGAGGGACTCGAGCCACTCGTTGGTCTCACTGGGGTCGACATCAGGCAGCTGGCTGGGTAGGCCGTCGCTGATGATCGAGAAACGCTGGCGTCCGGAAGCCACTGGGTCTCGCCTTCCGAGGATGACTGATGTCTGGTCTGGGTCGCTTTCCATCCTGGTCGCTCGGCGTAGAAAGTGCATCTCTACTCACCGGTAACCAGGGTGTCGCGGCTGGCAGGGGTACTACTGGTGGCCTAGACCACCGATGGTAGGACGAATCAACCGCATAGGTTACATCCGTCCCGCATTTTAACAAGACGGGAAAAGCTACAAATTTTTGCCTTGTGCCCCTGAGTATCCCCCGGCGGGGTGGCCGCGTCACTCCCGGGGAGGGGGCAAGTGCCGCGCGGAGTCTAACGGCAGGCGTCCGGGACCCTCCGGCGCCTCTCTTACGGGCGTTCTCAGCGAACTCTCAGGTAACGGTTCGGTCATGATTGCGGCCGTTGTCGCGCCGCTCCGGCCGCCGCCCTCTTTTCGTACGGCCGCGTCCGTACGAGGCTGTAGCTATGAATGCGACGGTAGGAGACCGGCTCCTCGTGCACGGGAACACCGTTGGCGAAAGGGACCGGAGCGGAGTGATCATCGAGGTCCAGGGCGCCGACGGCGGCCCTCCGTACATCGTGCGCTTCGACGACGGGCACACCGGGCTGGTGTTTCCCGGCCCTGATGCCGTCATTGTGCCTCAGTAGAATTTCCCTGTGAGATCAGAACTCATCTCCGTGGCCACGGGTTCACGCGAGACGGTGCACGACATCACCGGGGAATGCGCCGAATTCGTCCGCGCGCGGGGTGACGACGGGCTGCTGCACGTCTTCGTCCCGCACGCGACGGCCGGCGTGGCGCTGCTGGAGCTCGGCTCCGGCAGCGACGACGACCTGCTGTCCGCGCTGCGTGACCTGCTGCCGGCCGACGACCGGTGGCGCCACGCCCACGGCTCGCGCGGTCACGGCAGGTCACACGTGATGCCCGCGTTCATTCCGCCGTACGTCACGGTCCCCGTGCTGGGCGGCAGATTGGCGCTGGGCACCTGGCAGTCCATCGCGCTGGTGGACCTGAATGTCGACAACCCGCAACGCCAGGTTCGGCTGTCGTTTTTGTCTGATTGATTCTGGCCGAGTAGGGCCGTACCCGTGGCGACCGTTGACGACTGAGGGTCACAGCGTGTGGACTGTCCCGAAGCGATAAACCGCATATGCGGGGCCACTCAAGCAGGAGGGATAAACGTGAGCGCGACCGCGGGTCAGGCGCAGGGCGAGCGCGGCCTGGCCGAACGACTCGGCCTCAAGCCGGGTCAGGTGGTGCAGGAGATCGGCTGGGACGAGGACGTCGATGACGAGCTTCGCGATTCCATCGAGGACCTGACCGGCAACGAACTGCTGGACGAAGACACCGACGACGTCGTCGACGTGGTGCTGCTGTGGTGGCGCGACGGCGACGGGGACCTGTTCGACGTCCTGAGCGGCGATGCCATGCGAGCACTCGCCGACGGTGGCCAGATCTGGTTGCTGACTCCGAAGGCCGGGCGCGAGGGCCACGTGGAGCCGAGCGACATCGGGGAGGATGCCACTACGGCCGGTCTATCGCAGACCAGCAGCATCTCCGCGGCCCCCGACTGGTCGGGGACCAGGCTCGTCGCCCCGAAGGGCCGGCGGTAGGAGCCTGACGACAGGAGCGCGGACGCCAGCCGTACGGCAGGATGGAACCGTGAACGGGCATCCTGCCGGGGTCGGCGCCCCGGCTCCCGAATTCGAGCTGCGGGACCAGCACGGCACTCCGGTGAGGCTTTCTCAGTTCCGGGGCAGGAAGGTCGTGCTGGTCTTCTACCCGCTGGCGTTCAGCGGCGTGTGCCACCGCGAGCTGTCCGATCTGCGTGACTTCGCCGCGGGTGACGCGCAGATCCTCACCGTCTCGGTCGACTCGATGTTCACGCATCGTGCCTGGGCGGACCAGGAGGGTTACGTTTTTCCCCTGCTCTCCGATTTCTGGCCACATGGACAGGTGGCGCGGGCGTACGGTGTGTTCGACGAGACGAAGGGCGTCGCGCGGCGGGGCACCTTCGTCATCGACGGCGAGGGCGTGATCCGCTGGTCGGTGGTCAATCCGGCCGGTGAGGCGCGTGACGTCGCCGACTACGCCAAGGCGCTCGCCGACATCTCGTAACGGAGGAAACGATGCCCTGCTACCGCTGCGGGGCCCGGCAGACCGACCCCGTCCGCGGGGCCAGCCCCTGGAAGCGCGCGGTGCGCCGGGAGCGGCAGGTGCTCATCTGCCCGGACTGTCAACGCCTGCACGACCTCGACCTGGAATCGTGCGGCTCGTGCGGGTCCACGTCGATGATCTGCCGGCTCGGCGAGGTCGAGTGCCGTTCCTGCGGCGCCGTCCGCACCGCCCGTGCCCTGGTCGACCCCGAGGCGCTGATCGGCTCCGGCGCTCCGCCCGGGCTGTCCGCGGAGGTCGAGGCGGCGCTCAACCGGGTGCTCGGACGCGCCTGATCTTGCAGGACTTTTCCAGACATTTGCTGAGCTGCGCTATCGTTCCGTTTCGTGTCCTCAACTAGTTCGTTCGTCGTCGCGCTGGACGTCGGTGGCACGTCCATGAAGGGCGGCCTGGTCAGCGAGACCGGCACCGTGCTGCTGAGCGAGCGCCGCTCCACCCCGCGCGCCGAAGGGCCCGAGGCGGTCGTCGCCGCCATCCGCGCCTTCATAAGCCACCTCGCCGCCTCCGGCGACGGCACGCCCGCGGGCGTCGGCCTGGCCGTCCCCGGCCTGGTCTCCGAGGACACGGCCCTCTACGCCGCCAACCTTGGCTGGAGCGAGGTCCCCGCCACCGACTTCACCGAACTCGACGTGCCCGTCATCCTCGGCCACGACGTCCGCACCGGCGGCCTCGCCGAAAGCGTCCTCGGCGCCGGGCGCGGCGTGCCCGACTTCCTCTTCCTCCCCATCGGCACCGGCATCGCCGGCGCCATGATCATCCACGGCGAGCCGTACGGCGGCGCGTCCGGCTGGGGCGGCGAGATCGGCCACATCCCCGTCTTCCCCGACGGCGAACAGTGCGCCTGCGGCCAGCTCGGCTGCCTGGAGACCTACGCCTCCGCCGCCTCCGTCGGCCGCCGCTACAGCCAGCGCGCCGGCGTCGAAGGCGTACGCGCCGAACAGGTCGTCGCCTCCGACGACCCCGTCGCCATCGAGGTCTGGGACGACGCCGTCGAAGCCCTCTCCCTGGCGCTGGCCACGTACACGCTCCTGCTGGACCCCTCGATGATCGTCCTCGGCGGCGGCCTGGCCGAGGCGGGACCCGCCCTGTTCGATCCGGTTCGTACGCGTCTCGTCAAGCGCCTCACGTTCCGCGACGCCCCGCCGCTGCTGCCGGCCGCCCTGGGTGTCGACGCCGGCATGCTCGGCGCCGCCCTCCTCGGCTGGCGCGCCGCCGGCCGCCCGGACCTGGGCGCCGGATGGGACGTGGAGGTGCGATCGGCTCCGTTGGTGTCGTAAGGTGTAGTGCCGATCAGGGGGCGGTTAGCTCAGCGGTAGAGCACTCGCCTTACAAGCGAGGGGTCACTGGTTCGAACCCAGTACCGCCCACCAGGTAAAACTCATCTCACCCGAAGATCGGTAAAACCGTCTGGGGGACGAGCTGGGGACGATCTTCGGAAACGATCTTCCTGGCCGTCCCCAGAAGCGCATCCACCACCGGCACCGAACTGTGACCGCCGAACCGTCGCACCCGTTCGATCAGGGTCCGCTCCCAGCGGGCCTGCAGCCCCACCGTGACCATCTCGACCATCGGTGGCGACTCATGCGCGTACGTGGCCACGATCCCGCGCAGCTTGTGCCCTAGCCGCCCCTCCGATGCGACTGTCGGCACCAGCATCTCGTCGAGCATCACCTTGTGCGTATGCCTGAGGCCGTGGACCTTCCCCAGCTTGTCCGGGTCATCGGTCGGCTCCAGGATCCGCCCCCACGACGCCAGATGATGTACCTCCGGGTCGTAGCGCCAGAATCCACGCCGACGAGGCGGAGCGAACTCCTCGCCTGGGCTGGCAGCAGGCCATGACCGCTTCACGAGGTCAGGTGGCGATCGTTGAGATGGTCATGGGATGGCTCGACTGGGGTCCAGCCGTAGTTGGCGATGACGGCGTGGTCCGGCCTGCCCGCGTGATGGACCCGCCCGTCGTCATGGCCGACAACAGCACCACGGCTGGCACCTACGCGCACTGCGACAACGAGTCGTGCCAGCACCGATGGAGGCTGCGCCGCCAATTCGCCCCGACATCAACCGCGAAGGAGGAGCGCCATGCCTGAGACCCGAGAGCCGAAGCGCATCCGCCGCGAGCGCACCAAGGGCTGGCGCAAAGGCACCAACTGCACGATCATGGACCGCACCTCGAAGTGGGGCAACCCGTTCAAGGTCGGCGAGAAGATCCGTCGCGACTCCCCGCTCTGGCCCTACATCGCCGCCACCGTCCCCGGCGGAGCCCACGGCCTCGCCGCGCTCACTGTGCTGACCGCCGAGCAGGACCTGGCCACGGGGTTGGCAAGATGTCCTGAGACGCCTCTGGATCATGGGTGTCCGTCCGGCTAATGTCGAACGGGAGTTCCCCTCGCTAACCCCGGAGGCCCTTGTGCTCTTTACACGATGGTTACCCAGCGCCACCCCGCCCAGCCGAAGGTTCACGCGCCTTACCCGCCACCTCGCCATCTTGTGCGGAACCGTCACCCTGGTCGCCGGTCTCGCCGTCTCGCAAGCCCCCGCAGCTATGGCCGCTGACTCACTCACCCCCCTCGGCCATGTCACAGTCACCAGCGACATCGCTGCCGCGGCCGGAAAAGTATTCGTCGCCATGGATGACCGGATCGTCGTCGCGGACACCCAAGGCGTCCTCACTGGAAACATCACCGGCTTGGCCGAAGTGAGGGATCTCGTCACCAGCCCGGACGGAACTCGGCTCTACGCGGCGCTTAGAGGGTCGCACGAAGTGATTGAGATCAACACTGACGACCTTGCCATCATTCGGCGGATCGACCTGGCCGCATACCACTGCCCAAGCCGGCTCGCGATGAGCGGACACCGGCTTTGGGTCTCCCACGGCTGCCCTTGGGAAGGTTCGGCCGGCGCTCTTGGCCTCGACCTGTCCGTCCCTGCCCCGCAGCCTGCCGTCGTCTCGCTCGACAACCCTGCTCAAGCGCCACGGATTGCTGCCGCAGGGAACACGCTCGTCGTGGCGGACTTCTGGGAGCTGCGGGTGTTCGACCTCCAAGACGGCGTTCCCGCACTGCGTGGTGCAATAGACGCCTACGATCACGGGTTGTGGAACGGCTGGGGTCAGATCGCACTCACGCCGGACGGCGCGACAGCGATCACCACGCCGGGAGCTGTGAACGACTTCGACGCCTGGGACCTGACCACCCTCACCAAGTCCCGCTCCTATGGCAAGGAAGAGGGCACTCTCGACTACGCGTCGCCCACGATCAGCCCAGATGGGGAACAGGTTGCCGTCACACGAGGAACCGACGATGTAGAAGACGCACCTCTCGTGCTGTTCGACTTGAACACGGGAGCCGCGGTTGAGACGTTCGACTCCCAATCTCTCGTCACGATTTACGACCTCGTCTTCTCCGGATCTGACCTGTTCGCCGTCATCGAGAACACTCTCAATGGCACCTTTCATCTCTGGCGGATGCACGGTGCCACACTTCCGCCGTGCAAGATGACATTGACAGGGCCGGACACATCAGGGCGGTTCAAGGAAGCCACCTTCGCTGGCCGGCTCACCCGGCCGGACGGCGCCAATCCTGGTGTCCAGACGGTCACGGTCAGCCGCCGCCCGTGGGGTGAGAGCACCTTCGAGCCGCTGCCGGACGTCACCACGAACGCCGATGGGACCTTCATCTTCAGCAACGTCCCCGGGGTCGAGACGCAGTGGACCTACAAGGTCTACTACGACAACACCGCAGACAGTCGAAGCTGTAGCGCGACCAAGGTGGTGGAAGTGCCCGGCTCGTGATCCGGGTCGTCGGTTAGGTTAAGAACACGAAAAGTGGCTCTCCGCCACGAACGGAGAGCCGCCTCGTCCCACTAGTCCTCGCCGACCCCGCCAGTCCCTCAACTGCTCAGGTCTCCCGTAAGCGTACAACCAGCTCACAGGGGGACACGTTGGCTCTGGACTGCCCGGTCGCGTCCTGCGACCGCCTCATGCCCGGCACAGCCCGCATCTGCGGAGCCTGCACCGCCGAACTCGCCCGCGAACTCGACGCCGTCCCCAGCCTGGACGCCGACCTCGATCTAGCCATCAGCCGGCAGACCCGCACCACCGGTGGCAGCGTCGGCGGGCGGAGCAGCGAGAAGCCGCTGCCGTGGAACGAACACGCCTCCGAAGCGGCTGAGCGTCTGCAGGTGATTCTGCTCGGCTGGGCTCGCGTCCTCGTCGCCTCTGTCCACCCCTTGCATGGGCCGACCTGCGCATCATGCACGCACCCGTCGTGCATGTACGCCGACCTCGGCCGTGAACCCCGCCACCAGCCGCGCCATGTCGCCCCCTGGCTGCGCCGCCACGCCGGAGCGTTGATCGCCCACCCTGCCGGGCCGGACGCGGTCGACGAGATCCTGACCGCTGTCCGCAATGCCCGCTACGCCACCGACACCCCGCCCCGCGACCTCGTCTACGCGGGGCCTTGCGACGCCTGCAACGGCGACCTGTACGCCCGCCCCGACGCTTCCCGGGTGGCGTGCCAGTGGTGCCGCGACGAAGACGGCCAACGCCTCGTCTACGAGGTCCAGGCCCGCCGCAAGTGGATGCTCGGCGCGCTGGAGGACAAGACGCTGACCGCGCCGGCGATCGCCCGCGCGCTCACGTCGCTGATCCGGCCGATCAAGCCCGCGCTGCTGCACACGTGGGTGGCCCGCAAGAAGCTTCACCCGGCCGGTCTGGACGACCTTGGCCGGATGCTGTTCCGGGTGGGGGACGTTATCGAACTGATGGCCGCCGGGGACGCCCGGGCGGGGGAGCGCGTGTCTGTAGTTGCGTGAACAACCACTTGGTGACATGATCTGCCCTGGTAGGTTCGCAAGAGCCATCGAAAAGCCCCTACCGTCCCGAGCGGTGGGGGCTTTCGCATGTCCGGCCCTATACAGCCGTAGACACGTCAAGACGCGCGCTCTCTTCCCCGAGGAGTGCGCCGGCTCCGCAGTGCCCCGTGCTGCGTGTGAGCCCACCCTGGTCGGGTCCGGTCGGTGTCTTTGGCGAGGTCGCCGACCGGACCCGCCACCCTTCTACGTGCGGCCCGCTCTCCGCTGGGGGGTGGGATGGCGGGCCGTACCTGACCCCCTGAACACCCCTGGAGAAGTCATGCGCATCCAGATCCTTCCTCTTCCGACGGTGGTCAAAGGCGACGACGTAGAAGAGCCGTTCGCGCTGATCGTGGACCAACACGACGTGGACATGGACGAGCAGACGGCCGAGCAGTGGGACCGGTTCAAGACCAGCGCTGGCGCTCGCGCTCTGCTGATCGTCCCCGACACGGTCGAGGTCGTGGACCGGTACGCCGAACCGGCGGTGGCGAAGGACGATGACGCCGACAGGATCCGCGAGCAGGCGAGGCGTGCCATCGAGCGTTATCGGCTGGCTGACTGATGGCCTCCGACATGCTCTCGTGGCTGCGCTCCACGATCACCGCAGACCTCGAAGCTGCCCGCGCTGCTGACGAAGCCTCTCCTGGCCCGTGGGTGAACACTGGCCAGTACGGGTGCGGGGACGCTTGGCAGATCCACGGAGCGCCCACTGAGGAGTCCGGCACGGAGTGGAGCGAGGAACTGCACGATGTGGTGCCCGCCCGGTCTGGCGTGGCTACAGCCGCGTACGAGGACGGCGGAGGGGTGTGGAAGCGGGAAGTTGCTGACCACATGGTGCTACACCAGCCCAGGGACACGATTGCCCGGTGTGAAGCCGAGCTTCGCATACTCGACCTGCACCAGCCTGTGGATGGCTACGGGCGGGTGGAGTATCGCAAGCTGATGGATCCCGGATCGGTGTGTGAGGTGTGCTGCTTCGACTGAGATGGCTCGCGGATTGGCAAGTTCCCGTGCGACACGCTTATGGCTCTGGCCACCGCCCGCCGCCTCCGTCCCGGCTTCAACGCTGAGTGGGTGAGCGACTGATGCGGTTCCGCTGGCGCAAGCCGTACCTCGTCGTAGACGTGCGCGCCAACCTCGACAAGGGCGAGCACCACCCGTACGAGCCGTTCCTGGAATGGATGCGGTCCGAAGGGCTCAACCCTGAAGACGGAACCCGCTGAGAGGTGTACCGGGGGCTCGTCGGCCCGTACGCGGTCGTGACCCTGTTCCGGCGGCACGGCGACGGCAGCATGGTGGTGGACATGAAGGCGGAAGCGTTCGAGACGTACCGCAAGCGCATCACCGTGTCCTCGCTGCCACCACGCCCCTAGACCTCCGGGCGGGTCAGAAGGAATCGTTCTCTCACGCTGAACGCCTCCGCTTTTGGGCTGAGCCCGCCCGGATACACCTAAGATCACGTCATGCCCAGCACTGGTGAGTTAGCTTCAGCGATCTTCGTAGGAGTATTCGCCCTAGTCTTCATCTCCTTATGGATCCTCTTCTTGGTGTCGATGATCAAAGGCGTGCGGCAACGCCGCGTCTTGAAGTACACAGACACCTTCAGGGCTACCGAGCTCATCGGTCGGATACGTCAACTCAAGGTGCGCGGCCAGGAAGAGCAGGCGATCCAACTCGTCCAGGATGAACTGGCGATGCCTCCCAAAGTGGCCCGCTCATGGGTGAAATCCGTCTAACCCGCCCCTTGGAAGCCTGATCATTCCTGCCGATACTTCTCGATGCCTTCCAGGTAGTCGTCATCCACCGGTTTGATCATCCACCAGCCGACGGGCGGCACCTGGTGTACGAGCACGCGCTCGTAGTCGGGTAGCTCCATCGGCTGCCCGTCCAGATCCACGAGGTAGGCGCGCATCTCGAACCGCCGCTTCAACGGTCTCCCGTCTGGTCCTCGCTGCCCTGGTTTGATCTCGGGGGCGACGTAGCGGGCGTACGCGCGGGTGACATGCCACCGCGAGATGGGGTCGCCGTGTGGCGCGACCCAGCCTCCTGGCCCGTGGTTGTGCGGCCATCCGTGCAGTTCAACGCGCGTCGTCTCCATCCGAGCAACCTCGAACAAGCGTGCTGCTGATCGCCAATCACCTGGCCGGCGCACAGCGAACCACTGCCTGACCCTCCCGCGATCGTCACTCTCGGTACAACTCGTCACCGGCGGGAGACCGCCGAACCGCGACGCTCCGTAGTTCCCGCAGGAGTCGGAGAACCGCCCACCCCCCAGCTTCCGGAGGAACGCTCATGACGGGAGTAACCCGGGACGGCAACGGACGCTTCGAGCGCACCGCCACAACCGCCGCCCGCGACGCCGAAGCAGCCCGCCTCCGATCCCGCGGCCTCACCTACCGCCAGATCGCTGAACAGCTCGGCATGGCTGGCCCCGGCAAGGCCCACGAAGCGGTGAAGCGAGTCCTCGCAGAGACCGTGGCCGACGCCGCCGAGGACCTGCGACAGGTCGAGTTGGAGCGCCTCGACCAGATGTATCAGGCGGCGCTCAAGGTGCTGGAGGGCGAGCACTACGCCGTATCCCACGGCAAGGTCGTCTACCTCGAAGGCGAGACCACACCGCTCGCCGACAACGGACCCGTGCTTGCGGCGATTGACCGGCTCCTGAAGATCCAGGAACGCCGGGCGAAACTCCTCGGCCTGGACGCTCCCGCGAAGACGAGCGTCACCGTGTCGGACGCCATCACCTCAGAGATCGAACAGCTCGCCGCCCAGCTCGGCATGGCAGACGAAACGGAGCCGACCAACACGTAGCGAGGTGAGCATGGCCACCCCTGCGGCGCTCCCTCCCGGCTGGCGCGACTGGCCCGCGCAGGCACAGGAACAACTGCTCGCCGAACTTCGCAAGGCCGCTCTCCGCAAGCACGGCCGCCTGAGGCCCTTGTGGTCAACGCCCGGCGACCTGGCGAAAGCGCTCGACGCGAAGACGAGGCAGACGCCGGCGCTGGACCTGATCGACGACGAGCTCGTCCGGCTGCTGAACACGCCGGACGGCAGGCTGGTGCTGAGCATGCCTCCTCAGGAGGGCAAGTCCCAGAGGGCGTCTCGGCGCTTCCCACTGTGGGCTCTCACCCAGCGTCCGGACACGCGGGTCGCGATCGCCTCCTACGAGCACGGTGTAGCCCGACGGTGGGGCCGCGCAATCCGGGACGACATCCTGGTCCACGGCTCACGGCTCGGGCTGTCCGTCCGTGACGACCTGTCCGCACAGCACGAGTGGCAGCTTGATAGCCACGAGGGCGGCGTTTATGCGGCCGGTATCGGCGGAGCGTTGCCTGGCCGCCCCGTGGACCTGCTCATCATCGACGACCCGATCAAGGACCGGGCTCAGGCCGATTCCCCGACCTACCGGGAGCGGGCATGGGACTGGTGGACGGACGTCGCCGCAACCCGGCTCGCTCCCGGCGCCCCCGTGGTGCTGATCCTCACCCGCTGGCATGAGGACGACCTCGCCGCCCGACTCCTCGCCGCCGAAGACGGCCACCTGTGGCGCGTCGTCAACATCCCCGCACAGGCCGACCACGACCCCGCCAAGGGAGAGGCGGACCCTCTCGGCCGTGAGCCGGGCGAGTTCATGAAGTCCGCCCGAGGACGATCCAAAGCCCAGTGGGAAGCCATCAAGGTCCGCTCCGGCAGCCGTACGTGGGCGAGCCTCTACCAGGGCAGGCCCACCCCCGCCGCGGGCGACATCTTCCTCCGCGAGTGGTGGCGAGAGTTCACCACCTCGGTGGATCGTCCGCGACGACGGCTCCTGCTGGGATCCTGGCGCCGACGAGGTGTGCATGTCGTGGGACATGGCGTTCAAGAACACCGACGGCTCCGACTACGTGGTGGGCCAGGTCTGGGCCCGCTACGGGCTGGAGATGTTCCTCCTCGACCAGGTGTGCGAGCGGCTCAGCTTCACCGAGACGTGCGCCGCCCTGCGGCAGCAGGCCGCCAAATGGCCTCAGGCGACGCTCAAGCTCGTTGAGGACAAGGCGAACGGCACTGCGGTCATCAACAGCCTCCGCCGCCAGGTGGCCGGGCTGATCCCCGTGGAGCCAGACGGCAGCAAGGAAGCGAGAGCCCGCGCGGTAACCCCGTTCATCGAGGCCGGCCAGGTCTGGCTCCCCGCACCCGAGATAGCTCCATGGGTGGGCGGCTTCGTGAACGAAGCCGCGGCCTTCCCGAACGGCTCCCAAGACGACCAGGTGGACGCCTGCACGCAGGCGATCAACCGGATACTGCTCGCGCCGATTCTCACAGGGACGCTCATTCTTGAGGGCGCGGACCTCGACGAGGGGATCGACGACTACTCGATAAGTCCGTACTAGCGGAGCGGAGCTGACGTGAAGCCGCCTCAATGAACGCGCTCAGAGCCGCCTGCGATTGTTCCGACCGCTCATCCCTTGCGGACTCGTCAGCGGCGCGGTGGATCGCTGTCGTGGCTTGCAAGGCATCCTGAGCTAGCCCAGCTAGGGCCGGGTCAGGGTTGACGAGCTGGAGCCTGAACAGCGCCGATTTGGCGTTCACTCTTTCGGCGTAAGAGGCGTCACGCGCCTGGGCATGATTCTCTTTCCCGTCAGGCTTGCGCCGTAGCCGCCAGCGAGCGTTCTGACTGCCTCGATACGAGGTGATGGCGTTAGCAAAGGCGTTGTACGCGGCAAGCTGCTCTTGCCACAGCCGTTCGGTGTGAGCTTCTAACCGCGCCTGACGTGCGGCTCGGGCCTGGAAGACATAAGTGGCCAAGGCTCCGAGAAGAGTGCCAGCGACCGCGATGAGGCTCGTTATTGCGCTCTGCATCTGCCCAGTTCAACACCTCGCAGGAACTTCGTCAGCCCAACCAGGGAGCGCACTCTAAAGACGTGCAAGGGAGGCCGCTCGTGGGTATCGCCTCTCGCCTGCAAGAGACCTGGTATAGGGCCACTGGCCGTACAGAGCTCGCCGAGGACTTGCGCGCAGACCGTCAGATGGTGTCGCACATAGCGGAATCCATCGCCGACCTTGAAGCCCGCATGTACGAGCCGGGCTGGCAGCGGCTCACCGCGCACGCCGACGAGGAGTTCTCTCGCAGCGGCTTGCAGCAGATCACTGCCGTGTGCCGCATCATGGCGATCAAGTCTTCATTGCTGCGCCGCGGCCTCAGCCTGCGGACCGGCTACGTGTGGGGGCAAGGCGTCCAGATCTCCGCCCGCGCCACAGGCGAGCAGGGGTAGGACGTCAACGCCGTTGTGCAGATGTTCCTCGACGATGTCGGAAACCGCCGCACCCTGACCGGGGATCAGGCGCACGAAGAACTTGAACGCGCCTTGTACACCGACGGCAACGTGTTCCTCGCGCTGTTCACTAACCCGCGCACGGGCCGAGTGCAGGTGCGGACGCTGCCGTGGGATGAGATCACCGACGTGGTCTGTAACCCTGAGGACAGGTCGGAGCCGTGGTTCTACCGCCGTGAATGGTGGGAGGACCGCCGCACCGAGTCCGGTATGCAGCAGATCCGTAAGGTGGCCTACTATCCGGCGCTCGGCTACAACCCCACGGTCAAGCCGCGCAGGCTGACGTTCCCTCACTACGGCGACTCAACACTGGCCGACGTGGTGTGGGACGCGCCCGTCTACCACGCGAAGGTCAACAGCCAGCTCGGCTGGAAGTTCCGCATCCCCGACTCCTACAGCGCTGTCGACTGGGCCCGCGCCTACAAGGACTTCCTGACCGACTGGGCGACCCTGATCAAGGCGCTGTCTCGCTTCGCCTGGCGGCTGACGAGCAAGGGCAGCAAGCAGTCGCAGGCCCGCGCCAAGCTCGCCGCCGCCCCGTCGACCGACCGCTACTCGGGCGAGCCGCAACGCGCCGGCGCCACAGCGCTGCTTACTCCTGAGATGGCTTTGGAGGCCGTGCCGAAGTCGGGTGCCACCATCGACTCGGAGTCGGGCCGGCCGCTGGCCGCCATGGTCGCCGCCGCGTTGGACGTTCCTGTCACGATGCTGCTCGGCGACCCCGGCACAACCGGCGCCAGGGCAACCGCTGAGACGCTGGACACCCCGACCGAGCGCAGTATGGAGTTGCGTCGCTCGGTGTGGAACGAGGCGCACAAGCGGATCCTCGACTACGTCATCGACCAGGCTGCCAAAGCCCCGCAAGGCTCCCTTAAGATCCGCATGGCCGTGCCCGAACTTCTCGTCATCATCGCTGCCCTCTGTTTGGTCGCGGCTGCGATCTACGCCGCCGTGCACAAGGGCTGGGTGACCACCCATGCAGCTCTCGAAGTGTGAGACCGGGTCGTGCGTGAGCAACGGCCCCACCGGTCGCCTTTGCCCGCGAGAGTGCGTGGCCTGGCGGCAGGGCGTCCCGGTTGGGCGACAGTGGCCAGGAACGGTAGTGGGTCCGCTTCCCGTCATGGGAGAACGCCGATGTCTAGGTGCGGCCGTAGAACTCGCGGATGAAACGGTAACTTCGCGGTACCCTTCGGGCGGCCTCTTCCTTGTCTTGAGGGTCCCACTCCTCGTCCGTTGAATGAAACACTCCCTCGAACGTCTCACCGCGAGCTTCAAGAACGTCGTACAGGGCTTGGGAATCCGTGCCCGTCACCTTCTCCCAGGCGATCGGAGCCACATAGGCGAGGTCTTCCAGCTGCGGCCAGTCGTCATCGGTGCGGGGGAGCCGGTCTCGCTTCATGGTGAGAAAGCGCTGGACCTCGGGCACATCCGAAAGCGTGTCCGGGTCGGCGGTGACCTTTTCGAAGGTTTCACGGCCGAGGCCGACCAGCCACATCTGGAAATACTCGAAGCTATTGCTACCGCCTGTCAGGTATAAGATGTTGGACGCGCCTCCCAACAGGTTGGTGTTGGCCTTGCGCTGAGCTTCGAGAATCCATGACTCAAAGTCGATGATGTCCTCGACGGGTCGTCGCATGAGCTCCTGTTGCAGCCATTGCAGGCGCGCTTCGTTCGGACGATGTTGTGCGGAGCGCTCGATCAGGTGCCAGAACTCGTCGATGTCCATAGTGATGATCGTGGCATATGCCGATGACATAACTGGTGGACTGGCAAGGGGTGCCGCCTCGTCGTCCGCCGGATGACGAGGCGCTGGATCGAAGAGACAAGCGGGACTCCGTGGGCAGGCAGGCTTGAGGCGTGGGAGGTCGTCGCCCTGAGCGGGAGCCACGAACCTGCCACGGCGCATCCTGCCGGCAGGAAGATAGGCGCTAGGAACAATACGAGTGACCAGCCCCGTCACTGTATGGACAGTGGCCGGTGCGCTTTTCGTCGACGGCGTAGACCGCGATGGGATTGGCGTGGAGGAGTGGCGAATTTGAACTGGTCCTGGGGGGCGGCTGATGTGGGCCTCACCTGGTCCGCCGGGTGCCGTCCATGACGTGACCGCGACCCGGGTGATTGGCCTGATCGACGCCCTGAGCAGCGTCGCGTACGAGTTGGTGGGGTTGCGGGACACGGGGGTGGAGAAGGGGACGTGAGCAGCCTCTGGCTTGTGGACATCGACGGCACACTCGCGTTACGCGGCGATCGCGGACCGTACGAGTGGGATCGGGTAGGCGAGGATCAGCCGAACCGGCCCGTCGTCGCGATCGTTCAAGCCCTGCTGCGTGACGAACACCGCATCGCCTACGTGTCCGGTAGGAAGGAGAGGTGCCGGCGCCAGACGGAGAAATGGCTGCGCGCCCATGTCGGCTACTGGGACGACACGGAAGGGCTGTGGATGCGAGGCAACGGAGACAACCGGGCTGACACGGTCGTGAAGCGGGAGATCTACGAGCGGCATTTCGCTCACCTCCGGATCGCCGGGGTGATCGACGACCGGGCGTCCGTGGTCGCGATGTGGCGGCGGCTCGGGTTGACCGTGCTGCAGGTGGCTGGAGGCCGGTTCTGATGAACCTTCTCGATCTCACCGAGCCTGCCGCCCTCGACCACGTCGCCAAGTGTGCGGCCTGCAAGCACACCCTCAGGACCCCGGAGTCCCGCGCGTTGGGGTTGGGGCCTGGCTGTGCTTCCAAGCTGGGGCTGGCTCCCCGGAAGCCGTTGCGGATCACCGGAGTGCCGCGAGGATGGGCTGTCGAAGGGCAGATCGACCTGTTGGAGGAAGAGTGATCCTGGAACGGCATCCCGGAGAGTGGACGTAAGGCTCTGGGGTGGGGCGTTTATGGCCGACCTTGGCGGCGGGGCGGCGCTGTGATCACTGTCTGCGTGACCGAGGTAGGTGACAAGTACCATTCCTCCAGGACCGCCGGGATCTCTCCATGCCGCCCCAGAAGAGTGGCTGTGGCCAGGAGCCGATCGAGTCCGGGGAACTGAGCGAGGCCGTGGCGGAGGGCTGGCGGCCGTGCGGCACCTGCGGAGGGACGACGCCGTGACCAACCACCAGTGCACCTGCTCCGGTTCGGCCGTTGGGGAGCCGTGGCGTTGCCCTGACTGTGGCACGCTGTGGGAACCGCTGCCGCAACAGGCAGCGGAGCATGCCGGCCATCAGGCGGACATGCGGCAGGCGGACACACCGCCGTGGGCCGAAGAGCCGATGAGCACGAAAGGCGTCGTCATCGGTGTCGCCATGGGGTGCGCCGTGGGCCTCCCGATGCTTCTCCAGTACGAGATGCCGATTCTCGCCGGCGTGCTGGCCGTCGTGGGGATCGGGGTTCTCGCCTGGTGGTTCTGGCAGGTCGTCCGCGGGTGAGGCGAATACGGTCCATCCCGTTGCCCGCCCGCCGACCATGATGCTGCCGCCGTTCTTTTGCCGGGCGTGTCTGGCGATTCGGGTGTCCGGTCAGTCGTAGACGCGGATGGCGGCGGTGTTCTCCGCGACCACGGTGAGCCGGATCTTGTGGAGGCGCATTTCCGCGAAGCCGTATCGGCAGATCACTCTCGCGGTGTCGGTGGCGTAGCCGCGGTCCCAATATTCTTTGTCGCCGATCCGAAGGTCGAGTTCGGCGGCGCGGAGGCGTACTGAGCCGATCAACTGGCTTTTGTCGAGCGGTTCGACGCCGAAGAAGACACTGGCACAGGAGTTGCGGGGGAGTTCCTCGAAGCATTCGGTGATCTGTGCGAGCGACTCCGGATAGCTGCCGAACATCCAGCGCCCGACCTCGGGGATGGTCATCGGGCGGGATTCCTGATGGCCGTTTGTGTGAGCCCGCAGGTCGGGATCTCCTGGCTGTGGCCGGCCGCCGTCTGTGGCTGGGGGCGATCGCTGGTGCTCCCTGATTGGGCCGTGCGTTTTGCTTGGTGGAGTTCGGGCTGGAGAGCGGGCTGTGGTCGTAGTATCTTCGCGCCGTGACCACTGTTGAGGTCTTCGGGACCCTCGCCCTCGGGGCGGTGGCCGTCATGTTGCTCGCAAGAGCACGGTGGCCAGGTCGGACGGATCGGGAGCGTAGGGATGCTCGTGTGGCAGTAACGCTGATGTTCGTCGCCTGGTTCAGTGCGATTCTGTACGGGAAGCTCGTTCTCTGGGCGAGTTGATCGGTTCCGACAGGTCGTTAGCCCTACGCTTACTCGCCATGAGAAATCGCGACATACTGCTCTGTTTCATCGGGCTCGGCTTACTCGCGCTGATTGTCGCCGCATTTATGTCGGGAGGCATGTCGGGGGTCACCTTCGCCCTTATCGGGATTGCCTTCATGGTGGCGTCAGGGGTCATGGCGCTGGTGGAACGGAACGATCAGCACCGTGTGCCTCCCGTGGGGCCTCGGCCTCGCGATGGCCGGGAGGGCGGCCCTGGCCGTCCGTAGGCCGGTGGCCTGAGGGGTTCGGGCGACTGCGAAGGGTGGGCACACGCGGCGAAGTGTTCCACCTGTCATGGGCGGGGAGGGGGCGTGTCGGTGCGTCGCCTGGTGCCTTGTGCTGACATTTGGTGACTCGTCCGAAAATCAGGTGTGACTCATCATGCCTCCCGCTACGGTGGAGGCAGTTCATGAGGCCCGAAAAGCGCAGGATCGAATGCGGCGCCTTCCCGGGGCTCATGAGCTGGTCAGGTCTGGTGCTGGTACGGGTCGAAGCTTGTCGGTTATCCACTTCTCATGGGGTTGTCGCAGGTTCGAGTCCTGCCCGAGGCTCCGGTCTCGGTAGCTCAGTCGGTAGAGCGCCAATACCGGCGGGCGCGCCCATATCCGTGCCGGTTCCAGACCTGATCGCTCGTCAGTCCCGTCGGTGGCGCGGGTCGAATCTGATCGGTTATCGCTCTTCAAAGCGGAGACCCGGGTTCGAATCCCGGCGCCGCCCCTCGGGCGGTGTGGTGCAGCGGCCTAGCACGTCTTAAGCCGGTCAGTCCCTCCACATCCGCGCCACCGACGGGGCTGACGAGCGAGGGGAGCGGGTCGAAGGTCGTCGGTTATCGGGAACAGAGGGTCGCAGGTTCGAATCCTGCCCTCCCGGCTCGTCGGGAGGTGGCGCAGCCTGGACAGCGCATCTGTCTAACCCGGCGGTCACCACCACATCCGCTCCCTTTTCTCATGTCCGCCCCCGGGCGGGTCGAATCGAAGGAGCGCACGATGGCACGTGACCCTCTCGCGAACGTCTCGACGATCGCCACTCCGCAGACCCTGCCGATGCCGGGCCGCGCCGACCAGGTGCGCAACGCCGCCGGCGGCTACGTGTTCGCCAAGGACCTGTGGACGCGCGTGGAGGACTTCCTGATCCTCGGCACCACGGGCGGCACGTACTACGTGGGCGAGGACCAGCTGACCGCCGAGAACGCGGGCGTGCTGTTCCAGGCGATCGCCGAGGACGGGCCGCGCGTCGTCGCCCTGCTCACCGAGATCTCGACGGCGCGGCCGCCGCGGGCGCCGAAGCAGGGCCCGGCGCTGTTCGCTCTCGCCGCGGCGTACGCGAGGGGGGACGCGGACACGCGCCAGGCGGCGAAGGCGGCGTTGGCGAAGGTCGCGCGCACCACGGATCATCTGGCGAAGTTCTTCGGCTACTACAAGAACCTCGGCGGCAAGCCGACCGCCCGCGGCACCGCCCCCAGGGTGGGGCGTTCGCTGCGGACGGCGCTCGGCTCCTGGTTCCTGGCCGGGTCGCCGGACGACGTGGCGTTCCGGGCGTGCAAGGCCCGGCAGCGCAGGACGCCGCAGGGCGAGAGCCTGGACCTGCGCGACGTCCTCCGGATCGCGCACCCGGTGGCCGACGACGAGCAGCGTAAGACGTTGTTCGGGTGGATCGCCGGGAACGTGTCCGACGACGAGGCGCGTGACGAGCTGCCCGCCGTCGACCGGTTCCTGACCGCGAAGGCCGTCACCACGCCGGCCGAGGCGGTCCGGGTGGTGACGGCGGCGCGGGCGCCGTGGGAGTTCCTGCCGGACGCGATGCTGCGTGAGCCCTCGGTGTGGGAGGCGCTGATCGACACGGTCGGCCTGACCGCGCTGATCCGGAACCTGGCCCGCATGACGCGGATCGGCGCGCTGGAGCCGCTCGGCGACGGCACCGCCCGCGCCGTGGCGCGGCTGACGGACCGGGAGGCGATCACGCGTGCCCGCATCCACCCGATGGACGCCTGGCTGGCATTGCGCGTCTACGCCTCCGGCCAGGCGCAGCCGAACCCGCGCGCCGTCCGGCACACGTGGAAGCCGGTCCCGGCGATCCTGGACGCGCTGGAGCAGACGTACGAGCTCGCCTTCGGCACGGTCGAGCCGTCCGGGAAGCGGCTGCTGGTCGCGGTGGACTCGTCCGGGTCGATGGCCTGGGGCGATGGCGTCCGCGTCGGAGGCTCGCCGGTCGGCTCGCCGTACGAGGTCGGCTGCGCGATGGCCGTCATGCTGTCCCGCGTCGAGAAGGGCAACGTCCACGTCATCGACGTCGACACGAGGGTGCGCGGGTCCACGGTGACGCCGCGCACCAACCTGCGCGAGATCGCCCGCTGGCAGCCGTCCGGCGGCGGCACGGACCTGTCGCTGCCGTTCACGTGGGCGGCCCGCAAGGGGTTCCACGCCGACGGGATCGTCGTGTTCACGGACAACGAGACGTGGGCGGGGCGGTCCCACCCGGCGCAGGCGCTGGCCGCCTACCGGCGTACGGTCAACCCGGACGCGCGGGTCGTCGTCGCGGCGATGACCTCCACCGGGCACTCGATCGGCGACCCGGGCGACGACGGCGTGCTGAACGTGGCCGGGCTGGACGCGTCGCTGCCGCTGATCGTGAACGGGTTCGTCCGCACGCGGTAGCCGGGCCAGGAGTCAGGCCGGGCCTGCCCGGCCTGAAGGGGCGCGTCGGCCGGGCGGGCGGCGATATAGGGGAAGTATAGCGGCCCCGACAATTCTTCCTTCATCGAAGTTTATGGAGGAGAAGAATGACGGAGCTAAGTGCGGCCGCCGGTCTTGATTCGGAGCAGCGCAGCCTCATCAAGGAAATAGTCTGCGAGATTCTCGAGATCGACCCCGCGGAAATCACGGACGACAGCCTCTTCAAGGAGGACCACGACGCCGACTCGCTGCGCGCCATCGAAATTCTCGCCGCGATAGAGCGAGCCTGCAAGGTCACCATCGACCAGGCCGAACTGTCCAGGATGACCAGCCTGAACGGCGTCTACGCCGTCGTCGCAGAGGCCTAGGGCAGACAACCGCGGAGGCGTTGTGATGCGCAGGGTGGTCATCACCGGCATCGGAGTGGTAACCAGTATCGGGATCGGCGTCGGAGAATTCCTCTCCGGCATCAGGTCCGGGCGCAGCGGGGTCAAGCCGATCGGCGCGTTCGACACGACCGGGTTCGAATATGGCAACGCCTGCGAGGTCGCGGGTTTCGATCCGGAAGCGTATATCGAGAGGCTCGACCCGGCCGAGCTCGGGCGGGCGAGCCAGTTGTCCGTGGCGGCGGCCGGGATGGCCGTCAAGGATGCCGGGATGTCGCTCGCCGAGCTGCGGTCGCGGCGTTCCCTGGTGTCGGTGGGGACGACCAACGGCGAGGGGCGGGACTTCGACGTCCTGACCGGCCAGGGGGTCGACTCCGGGATGGAAGGGCTGGACCCTGCCCTGGCCGGCAGGATCGGCGCGGGGCGGCTGTCGTCCAGCATCGCGCGGGAGATGGGCCTGACGGACACCGAGGCCGTCACGCTGCCGACCGCGTGCGCGGCCGGCAACTACGCGATCGGCTACGGCTTCGACGCCGTACGCAGCGGTGACGTGGAGGTGGCGCTGTGCGGCGGCGCCGACGCGCTGTGCCGTAAGACGTTCGCCGGCTTCTACCGGCTCGGCACGATCGCGCCCGAGGTGTGCCAGCCGTTCGACCGGGATCGCAAGGGCATCCTGACCGGTGAGGGCGCGGGGATCCTCCTCATGGAGAGCCTCGACACGGCGCTGGCCCGGGGCGCGAAGATCTACGCCGAGGTGCTGGGGTTCGGGCTCAACTGCGACGCCCACCACCCGGTGGCCCCGGAGCGCGACAGCATCGCCTCCTGCATCCGGCTGGCGCACGAGGACGCGGGCATCAAGCCGTCGGAGGTGGACTTCATCTCCGCGCACGGCACCGGCACCAAGGCGAACGACGTCACCGAGGCGCAGGCCATCCACCAGGTGTTCGGCGGCAGCCCGCCGCCCACGGTGTCGATCAAGTCGATGCTCGGGCACTCGATGGGCGCGGCCAGCGCGCTCGCCGCGGCGGCCTGCGCGCTGGCGCTCACCGAGGGCTTCATCCCGCCGACGATCAACCACGTCGAGACGGACCCGGAGTGCGCCGTCGACTGCGTGCCGAACCAGGAGCGGGTCGCCGACCTGCGGGTGGTGCAGAACAACGCGCTGGCCTTCGGTGGCAACAACGCGGTGCTCATCCTCGGCAAGCACGAGGAGAGCTGATGTCGGGTGTGGCCATCTGCGGCGCGGGCGCCGTGGCGAGCGTCGGCTCCAGCCTGGGGGAGATCTTCCAGGCGCTGTGCGCGGGCCGCAGCGGGCTGGGCACGCCGAACGGGTTCGACCTCGGCAAGTACCGTACGCGGCTCTCGTTCGAGATCGACGACCGGCCCGAGCGCGGCCGGGACGTGCCGCTGCGCTCGACGCGCTGGCTGGAGCACGTGATCGAGGCCGCGGCGGCCGAGGCGGAGCTGCCGGACCTGCGCGGCGTGCCGATCCTGATCGGCACGACGCTGCGCGAGCTGCGCTCGGTGGAGCTGCGCTGGCGTGACGGCGTCGACTTCGACCTGGAGGAGCTGCACTTCGGGCCCGCGCTGCGCCGGCGTTTCGGCGCGGTGCAGGTCTCCACGGTCGCGAACGCCTGCGCCGCCTCCCTGTACGCGCTCGCGCTCGGGTGCGACCTCATCGAGACCGGGGCGGCGGACACGGTGATCGTGGCCGGGGTCGACAACATCTCCGAGAGCACCTACGGCCTGCTGGACCGCTGCTACCCGGAGGCCCCGGACGCGCTGCGGCCCTTCGACAAGGCGCGCCGGGGCATGCTGCAGGGCGAAGGGGCAGCGGCGATCGTGCTGCGCCGGGCGGAGAGCGCGCGGCACGGCTGGGTGCGCTCGGTCGCGGTCAACTGCGACGCGCACCACCCGTCCGCGCCGGACGCCAAGAGCATCACGATCGCGATGCGGCAGGCGCACACGCGGGCCGGGCTGACCCCGGCCGACATCGACCTGCTGATGCTGCACGGCACCGGCACGCCGCTCAACGACGAGGCCGAGGCCAGGAGCGTCGGCGAGGTGTTCGGCCAGAGCGCCCCGCCGCCGTGGATGACCGCGATCAAGTCGATGACCGGTCACACCGCCGGCGCGTCCGGGCTGCACAGCCTGCTCGTGGCGGTGGAGTCGATGCGCACCGGCACGATCCCGCCGGTGGTGGGCGTGCGGGAGGTCATGGACGAGATGGCCGGCCTGCGGCTGGTACGCGACCAGGCGGTCGGCGACGAGCTGCGGCTGGCGCAGGTCAACGCGTTCGGGTTCGGCGGGCTGAACGCCGTCGCGGTGGTGGAGCGCCCATGACGACCCCGGAAGCGGAGCGCCCATGACGACCCCGGACGAGGACATGCTGATCACAGGAGCGGGCACGGCGATCAGAGGCGTGGCGGGTCCGGCCGGCCTGCTGCGGCCCGCCGTGCCGGAGGCGTCCGCCGACCCGACGGCGAGCCTGACCGGGCGCGGCCTGCGCTACAAGGACCGGGCCACCAAGCTCGCGCTGTGCGCCGGGCGCGACGCGCTGGCCGACGCCGGGCTGCTGCTCGACCCCGGCCTCGCGGTGCCCGGCGAGAGCGTCGGCGTGGTCGTCAGCTCCAACTACGGCAACCTCGACACCGTCTGCGACACGGTGTCGGCCATCGCCGCGCACGACTACACCGCGACCAGCCCGATGGCGCTGCCGGGTACGGCCAGCAACGTCACCGCCTCCTGGGTGGCGATCACGTACGGGCTGCGCGGGGTCAACCTGACCCTGTGCAACGGGGCGACCTCGGGGCTGGACGCGGTCTCCTGGGCCCGCGTCATGGTCCGGGCGGGACGGGTGCGGCACATGCTGGTGATCGGCGTCGAGCCGGCCAACCCGGTGGTCGCCGAGCTGGTGGGGCCGACCTTCGACGGGGCGGCGGCCCTGGTGCTGGAGTCGGCGGAGACCGCGCGTGAGCGCGGCGCCACGGCGATGGCCCGGCTGGGACGCCACGCCAGGCGGGAGACGCACGCTGGGGCCGTCGGCGACGTGCTCGGCGGCCTGCTCGACGACCGGGTGGACCTGTGGTGCCGTCCGGAGACGGCGCCCGGCGACCGGGTGGAGAGCGCCGAGGAGCAGGATCTCACCGCCCTGCTCGGGCCGGCCTCGGGCGCGCTCGGCGTCGTGCAGTGCGTGACGGGCGCCGCCTGGCTGAACGAGAGGGCGGGCGGCACCGTCCTGGCCACCACCCAGGGCGTGGACGCCGCCGCGGCGACCGTCCTCACGGGAGCGGGAGCCGCCCGATGACCAGCACCCACCCCGCGCTCGCGTCCCGGCCCGCCACCGGCGGCCGGGCGGCGGGCCAGGGGCGGGCCCTGAGGCTGCGCAGGGCGGGACCGGCGGAGCCCGGGGTGCGGACGGTGCTGCTGCACGGGCTCGGCGGCGGCCCCGCCACCTGGAACGCGTTCGCCGCGCTCGCCCCGCCCCGCCTGGAGCTGTGGGAGGCCGACCTGCCGTGGTCGGCGGTGGGGACGCGGGAGTGGACCCTCCAGCCGGACCCCGGCCGGTGGGTGGTGGACGCGGCCGAGGGGGCCGAGGTCGTCATCGCCCACTCCTTCGCCGCCAACCTGCTCCTGGAGTCGCTGGCCCGAGGGCTGAAGGTCGGCGCCGCCGTCCTGGTCGCGCCGTTCTACCGGGCCAGCCCGGCCGAGTTCGACTGGGCGACCATCGAGAGCTACCTGGCCGGATTCCACACGATCCTCGATCACGGCCTGCGCGTCACCTCCGGCGACCGGCTGCCCCCGGACACGCGCCACGACATGGCGGTGAAGCTCCGCGAGCGGCTCGGCCCCTACAGCTGGATGCGCTTCTTCGAGGCGTACCTGCGCTCGCCCCTGGTGGACACGGCGGCGGTCACCACGCCGTGCCTGGTGGTCAGCGGGCGCGACGACCGGGCGGCACCGCCGCGTGACGGGCGGGCGCTGGCCGGGGCGCTGCCCCGGGCGCGCTTCGAGACCCTGGCGGCCGGCCACCTGCCGATGATCGAGCAAGCACAGGCCTTCGCCGAGCTCGTCGGCGACTTCGTTTCCGCGCACACCTTGGAGATCACGTGAACACCACCCGGCTCAGGCCCCGGTACGAAGGCGCCAACGTCGGCACCTGGATCGGCTTCAAACACCTGAACTACCTGGTGGAGGAGGCTGTCCTGGAGCACCTGCGCGGCGCCGGGCTCCGGGTCACCGACCTCTATCACGACCACGGCCTGTGCGTGGACCTCGTGGACATCGACACGCGGATCCTGCGCGCGCTGCGGGTGGACGACGTGGCGGTGGCCGAGGTGGCGGCCGACGGCATGTCGTACACCGTGAAGATCACCGCCGAGGGTGACGCGCGCAAGGCGATCCACGCGCGGGCCACCGTGGCGCTGCGGCTCGACCCGTGGGGCGAGGACGTCAAGGACGCCCCCGCCGAGCTGGCGCCGTACGTGGTGAAGCGGCTGGGGGAGGGCGGGGCGGGCGAGCGGCTGCCCGAGGGCGTGACGGTGGAGGACCACCTGACCGCGGGCCGCAACGCGTTCGCCTGGAAGTGGCGCATCCCGTACTTCTACTGCCATTTCACCGAGCGGCTGCAGATGTCCGGCTACCTGCGGCTGATGGAGGAGGTCGTGGACCGCTTCCTCGCCGACCGGGGAGTGTCGGTCAAGCGGCTGCTGGACGAGCAGCGGCTCATCCCCGCCGTGCCGCACTCGCGCATCACCATCCTCGACGAGGCCCTCATGGAGGAGGAGCTGTACGTCGTCTACACCGTCGAAGAGGTGTTCAAGCGCCTGACGTACACCAGCCGGATGGACTGCTACGTGCTGCGGGACGGCGTGCTCGTCCGGACGGCGACGGGCCGGATCACCCACGGCTACGCGCGGCTGACCGGCAGGTCCGAATGGAGCCTGGTCGACCTCGACGACCGGCTCCACGACGCGCTGACCAACCGCCCGTCATGACGGACGTCCTGGTCACCGGGGTGGGCGCGGTGACGTGCCAGGGGTACGGCGCCGCCGCCCTGAGCGCCGCGATGACCGCCGCGGCGCCGCCGGTGCCGCAGCGGCTGACCGATACCCCGGCCGTCATGCGCCACCCGCTGATCCACCGGGTCCCGGGCGTGGCGTCCGGCGCGGTGGCGCTGGCGGCCTCGGCCGTGGGGGAGGCGCTCGACGACGCCGGCCTGGAGCTGCGGCCCGACCTGCGCGCCGGCGTGGTCCTCGGCTCCTGCCTGGGCGAGGCGGGCCCCGACGGGAGCCCGGACTTCCAGGTGGCCTCGGCGGTGGGAAGGCTGCTGGGCGCGTTCGGCGCCAACATCAGCGTCAGCAACGCCTGCGCGGCGGGCGGGTTCGCGCTGTGCCTGGCCGCCGACCTCATCCGCACCGGCGACGCCGACGTGGTGATCACCGGCGGCGCCGACGCCTACTCGCGGGTCGGCTGGGCCTCGTTCGACCGGCTGGGCGCGGTGGATCCCGTACGGTGCCGCCCGTTCGACCGGGACCGCCAGGGCACGATCCTCGCCGAGGGCACCGGCATCCTGGTCCTGGAGAGCGCCGAGCACGCGCACCGGCGCGGGGCGGAGGCGTACGCGAAGCTGACCGGGAGCGGGTGGAGCTGCGACGCGCACCACCTCACCGCGCCCGAGCCGAGCGGCGAGCAGATCATCCGCGGCATGCGCGAGGCGCTGGCCGGCGACGAGCCCGGCTGCGTCATCCCGCACGGCACCGGCACGGTGCTCAACGACCTGGTCGAGAGCCAGGCCCTGCGCGCCGTCCTCGGGACGGCCGCCGACCGGGTGCCTCTCTACAGCGCCAAGGCCCTGCTCGGACACACCGGCGGCGCGTCGGCGGCGATCGGCGCGGTGATGGCCTGCCTGATCCTGCGGGACGGCGCCGTGCCGGCCAACGTCCCGCTCGACGAGCAGGACCCGCGCTGCGAGGTCTACCTGCCCGTGGACGCGCCGGTGCCGCTGCCGGTCCCCCGCGTCCTGGTCAACGCCTACGCCTTCGGCGGCGCCAACGCCTCGTTCGTCCTGGAGGCCGCATGATCGCGGTCACCGGGGCGGGCGAGGTCCACGCCCCGTCCGACGTCTCGCAGGAGCTGGGCCGGCGCGGCTACAAGTACCTGCTGCCCGCCTCCCGCTACCTGCTGGCCGCCACGCGGCGCGCGGTGGCCGGGGGCGGCCGGCTCGACCACGCGCCGGCCGAGCGCCGGGGCGTGGCGGTCGGCTCCAACACCGCCGTCCGCGAGTACTTTTCCCAGGCCATGACGGCCACCGGCCAGGAGGACCTGAGCCCGGCCATGGCGCCCTACTTCGCGATCAACGCGCTGGCCGCCCGCGTGACCGGCGAGCACGAGCTCAAGGCGTTCAGCCTGACCTGCACGTCGCCGCACGTCGCCGGGTTCGAGGCGATCGAGCTGGGCGGGCGCGCGCTGGCGGCCGGGCGGGCCGACGTGATGGTCGTGGCCGCGATGGAGGGCACGGGCGCGGTGGCGCTCGTCGTCGAGCCGGGCGCCGCCCACCTGCCCCGCGTGCTGGCGCGCACCGCGTTCGCGCCGCCGGACCTCGTCGCCTCCGACCAGGGACGCCGCAGGCTGCTCGCCGACGCCGAAGCGGTCATCGAACGGGTCCGGCCGACGCGTGTCCACGCGGTCGTCGACGGCTCGCCCGTGGCCGAGGCGGTCATCCGGGCCGTCGCCATCGCCGGCGACGGCGTGGTGCCGCTCGTCTCCGAGCCTGCGGCCGGCGGCTGCCTGGCGCCCATGACGCTGCTGTCCGACCTCCTGCGCACCGCGCGGGAGAACACCTTAGTGATCACCGCGACGGCCGAGGGCCACTACGCCTTCGGCGCCTTCCTCCCGGGGGTACCGGCATGCTGACCTCACTCGACAAGACCTGGGGCCTGGTGCTGGGCGCATCCAGCGGGATCGGCCGCGCGTGCGCCCTCGCCATGGCCCAGCAGGGCATGAACGTGGTGGGCGTCCACTTCGACACCGCGGCCGCGGCCCGATCCGTGGCGGAGCTGGCCGACGAGATCACCGCCTGCGGCGTCCAGGCCCGCTTCCACAACCTCAACGCCGCGCGCAAGTCCACCAGGGACGAGCTCGTCGGCACGCTCGGCGAGCTGACGGACGGGGCGGGGCTGAAGATCCTCCTGCACTCGCTCGCCTTCGGCACGCTGGTCAGATACCTGCCCGAGCAGGCCGGCGGCCCCGTGCTCACGCAGCGCCAGCTGGAGATGACCATGGACGTCATGGCGCACAGCCTCCTGTACTGGGTGCAGGACCTGTGCGCGGCCGACCTGCTCCGGCCCGGGGCCAAGGTCTACGCGATGACCAGCGCCGGAGCCGTGCAGCACCTGCCCAGCTACGGGGCCGTCTCGGCGGCGAAGGTGGCGCTGGAGGCGCACGTGCGGCAGCTCGCCTGCGAGCTGGCCCCGCGCGGGGTCGCGGTGAACGCGCTGCGCGCCGGCGTCACCCTCACCCCGGCGCTGCGCCGCATCCCGGAGCACGAGGAGTTCAGCCGCGACAGCGCGCGCAACAACCCGCACCACCGGCTCACCACCCCGCAGGACGTGGCCGAGGCCGTGGTCCTGCTGTCCGCGACCACCTCCTCGTGGATCACCGGCAACACGATCGGAGTCGACGGCGGCGAACTGCTGGCCGCGGGCGGCTCCTGGGCATCTCAGGAAGGGATTCGGCAGGATGGATGAGCTGGTCATCTCGGGATGCTCCGTGATATCCCCGTTCGGGCTCGGCGTCGACGCCTTCGCCGCGGGCCTCGCCTCCGGCGACCGGCCGACGTCCGCCACCTCCGGCGGGCCGTACGCCGACGCCTGCCTCATCCCGGACTTCGACGTCCGCGCCGTCCTCGGCGCGAAGGGGACGCGGGCGATGGACCGGGCCACCGCGATCGCCGTGGCGGGCGTCGGCATGCTGCTCGACACCCCCGTGGCCGAGCACCCGCACCAGGTCGGCCTGGTCCTCGGGACGAGCTCGGGCAGCATCAAGAGCATCATGGACTTCACCGAGGAGTCGCTGACCGGGGACAAGCCCTACCACGTCGACCCGGCCCGCTTCCCCAACACGGTGATGAACCGGGCGGCCGGGCAGAGCGCGATCTGGCACGGGCTGAAGGGCCCCAACGCCACCGTGGCCGGGGGCGCCGCCACCGGCCTGCTGGCGCTCAACTACGCCACCCGTCTGCTGCGCCGCGACCGCTGCCGGGCCGTGCTGTGCGGCGCGGTCGAGGAGTACTCCGAGCAGCGCGGCTGGCTCGCCTGGCACGTCGGCCAGCGGGACGTCCCGCCGGGCGAAGGTTGCGCGATCTTCCTGCTGGAGTCGCGGGAGGCCGCGCTCGCCGCCTCCCGCGAGCCGCTGGCGGCCGTGCTCGGCTCCCGCTTCATGGCCTACGAGCGCGCGGTGGAGGTCCGCGCGATCCTGGCCGCGTGCGTGCGCGGGCTGCTGGACGACCTCGGCCTGCGCGCCGAGGACGTCGGCCTGGTCGTGTCCTCGGGCGCCGAGTCGGAGGACGCCGCCCTCGACGGCGTCGTCGGCCCGCAGACCGAGCGGCGGAGCTGCCGGGACGCGCTCGGCGACACGGCCTCCGCCGCGTCCGCGTTCCAGCTCGCCGCCGCCCTCACCGGCGGGCCGTCCGGAGCCGTGACGCTGGTGACCTCGGTCGACCGCGACGGCGTCGTCGGATGCACGGCCGTGCGGCTGGAGCGCGCCGCATGACCGTGCTGGAGCAGATCAACGCGCTGCCCGAGGGCACCTGGCTGCGCTGCCAGGGCTGCGCCGTCCTCCTGCACCACGAGGCGCTGGCCAGGCACGAGCACACCTGCCCGAACTGCGGCCGGCACTTCCCGGTACGCGCGCTCGACCGCGTCGCCATGCTGGCCGACCCGGGCAGCTTCACCGAACGCCACGCGAACCTGGCCCCGCTCGACCCGCTCGGCTTCACCGACCGGCTCGCCTACCCCGACCGGCTGGCCCGCGCCCAGGCCAGGACCGGGCTCAACGACGCCGTCGTCACCGGCCTGGCCACGCTCGGCGGGCGGCCGGTCGCGCTGGCCGTCATGGAGTTCGCCTTCTTCGGCGGCAGCATGGGCTCGGTCGTCGGCGAGAAGGTGGCCAGGATCGCCGGTGACGCCCTGCGCGGCCGGGTCCCGCTGGTCGTGGTCTCCGCCTCGGGCGGCGCCCGCATGCAGGAAGGCGTGCTGGCGCTGCTGCAGATGGCCAAGACGGCCGAGGCGGTGCGATCGCTCAGGCAGGCCGGGGTGCCGTTCGTCAGCGTGCTGGCCGACCCGGTCTACGGCGGGGTGGCCGCCTCCTTCGCCGGCCTCGGCGACGTGATCGTCGCCGAGGAGGGGGCCAGGGCGGGGTTCGCCGGCCCCCGGGTGATCGAGCAGACGATCAGGCAGGAGCTGCCGCTGGGCTTCCAGACCGCCGAGTTCCTGCTCGAACACGGCCACGTGGACCGCGTCGAACGGCGTCAGGAGCTGCGCGGCCTGCTGGACCGCGTCCTCGGCATCCTGTCGGGGGAGCGCGACGCGGCCGCGCCCGCCGAGCCGCCCGCCGAGCAGCCGCCCGGGGACCTCGACGCCTGGGAGACGGTCCGGCTGGCCCGCGACCCGGGGCGGCCGAACGCCCGCCGCCGGGTGGAGGAGCTGTTCACCGGCTTCGTCGAGCTGCACGGCGACCGCCAGGGCGGCGACGACCCGGCGATCCTCGGCGGCCTGGCGCGGCTCGACGGCCTGCCCGTCGTGGTCGTCGCCCACCACAAGGGCGCCGACACCGCCGAGAACGTCGCGCGCAACTTCGGCATGCCGCATCCGGCCGGCTACCGCAAGGCCATGCGCCTGTTCCGGCTCGCCGAGCGCCACCGGCTGCCCGTGGTGACGCTGGTCGACACCCCGGGCGCGTACCCGGGGGTGGCGGCGGAGGAGGGCAACCAGAGCGGCGCCATCGCCGAGTGCCTGCTGCTCGCCGCCGGGCTGCGCACCCCCGTCCTGTCGGTGATCACCGGCGAGGGCGGCAGCGGCGGGGCGCTCGCGCTGGCCGTCGGCGACCGCCTGCTCATCCAGGAGCACGCCGTCTTCTCGGTGATCAGCCCCGAGGGCGCGGCGTCGATCCTGTACGGGACGGCCGCCCGGGCCCCCGAGACGGCCAGGGCATTGAAGCTGCGCGGCGCGGACCTGCGGGCGCTGGGGGTCGTCGACGCCGTGGTGCCCGAGCGGAACCTCGGGCCCACCCTGGCCCGGCACCTGCGCGACCTGCTCGGCGTGCCGATCGACGACCTGCTGGCCGCGCGCCGCGGCCGATTGCGCTCCTACGGGGTGTGGAGCACGGAGGGAGAAGACCATGACTGATCTCCGCGCGACCGTCGAGGCCACGGGCCGGATCCTGGATCTGGTCCGCGGCAGCGACGTGCGCCGCCTGGTGGTCAGGGGCGAGGACGTCACGATCGAGATCGAACGCTCCGCCCCGGCCGCCGCCGCGGAAGCGCTGCCGGCGGCGGCGCGGCAGGAGGAGGAGCCCCGCGAGGAGCCCGCCGCGGCGGTGACCGCCCCGCTGATGGGCGTCTTCTACCAGCGGCCGGCCCCCGACCAGCCGCCGTTCGTCACCGTCGGCCAGCACGTCGAGGCCGGGGAGCAGGTGGCGATCGTCGAGGCGATGAAGATGATGAACCCGGTCGTGGCCGGGCGCGCCGGCGTGGTGCTGCGCGTCAACGTCGCCGACGGCGACGTCGTGGAGTTCGAGCAGCCGCTCATGGAGCTGGGGGCGGTGGGCTGAGGTGGAGCGTCTGCTGGTCGCCAACCGCGGCGAGATCGCGGTCCGCATCGTCCGCGCCTGCCGCGACCTCGGCATCGGCAGCGTCGTCGCGTACTCGTCCGCCGACCGTGACAGCCTGGCCGTGCGGATCGCCGACCGGAGCGTGCACATCGGCCCCGCGCCCGCGCGGCGCAGCTACAACGACATCCCGTCGCTGCTGTACGCGTGCGCGCTGACCGAGGCCGACGCCGTGCACCCCGGCTACGGTTTCCTGTCCGAGGAGCCGCTGTTCGCGACGGCCTGCGCCGAGGTGGGCGTCACGTTCGTCGGGCCGTCGGCCAAGCACATCGCGCTCATGGGCAACAAGCTCGACGCCAGGGCGGCGATGCGGGCGTGCGGCGTGCCGGTGCTGCCCGGCTCCGACGGGCCGGTGGAGAGCGCGCACGAGGCCGCCGAGGAGGCCGCCCGGATCGGCTACCCGCTGATCCTCAAGGCGGTCGCGGGCGGCGGCGGCCGGGGCATGCGCGTCGTCCGCGACCCCGGCGAGCTCGCCAGGACGTGGGAGGAGACGCGGGCGGTCGCCCGGACGCTGTTCCGCGACGACCGCATCTACCTCGAACGGTACGTGCCGCGCGGCCGGCACATCGAGGTCCAGATCCTCGCCGACTCCTTCGGCAACGTCGTCGACCTCGGCGAGCGCGACTGCACCGTGCAGCGCAGGCACCAGAAGCTCGCCGAGGAGTCCCCCGCCCCGTCGCTGCCCGGCGACCTGCGCGAGCGGCTGCGCGACGCCGCCGTGCTGGGCGCCACGTCGGTGGAGTACGTCAGCGCGGGCACCATGGAGTTCCTGGTGTCCGACGAGGGCGAGCCGTACTTCCTGGAGATGAACACCCGCCTCCAGGTGGAGCACCCGGTCACCGAGGAGTGCACCGGGATCGACCTGGTCGAGTGGATGATCAGGATTGCCCGCGGCGAGGCGCTCCCCTTCGGGCAGCGCGGCCCCGACCTCGGCCGGCACGCCGTCGAGGTGCGGATCAACGCCGAGGACGTGGCGCGCGACTGGGCGGGCAGCACCGGGCGCGTCGAACGGCTGCGGCTGCCCGGCGGCCCCGGCATCCGCGTCGACACCCACCTGTACGAGGGCTACGTGGTGCCGCCGTTCTACGACTCGCTGCTCGCCAAGATCATCGCGACCGGTCCCACCCGCGAGGTCGCGCTGCGGCGGATGGACCGGGCGCTGCGCGAGTTCAGCTGCGAGGGCGTGGTGACCAACGCCGACTTCCATCGAACCCTGCTGTCCGACGAGGGCTTCCGGGCCGGTGACTACCGGCTGGACCTGGTCGAGGACATCGTCGACAGGCTGTGCACGACCGAGAGGAGCACGACATGACCGCCTCCCTGGTGGACAAGGACGAACTGCGGAAGGTGATCGCGACGACGCTCGACATCGACGTCGACGAGGTCACCGACGACGCGCACTTCGTCCAGGACCTGGAAGTGGACTCGCTGATGGCGCTGGAGATCGCGGTGACGCTGGAGAAGCGGTTCCAGGTCAAGATCGACGAGACCGAGATGGCCGGGATCACCTCGTTGTCCAGCACGTACGAGCTGCTGTGCGGGTTGCTGGCGGAAGGGGCCGGACGGTGAGCGCGATCCTGCCGGCGGGCACGCCGCGTGACGGCGGCGTGCGCGTCGATCCGGGGCTGCCGGTGCTGGCCGGGCACTACCCGGGTTTTCCCGTCTTCCCCGGCGTGGGCGTGCTGGAGGTGGCCGACCAGGCGATCCGCGCGAAGTTCGGCGCGGACCTGGTGCTGAGCGAGATCGTCAGCGGGCGGTTCCTGCGGCCGGTCCTGCCGGGCGACACGATGACCGTGGAGGTGGCCGAGCAGGGCGAGGGGTTCGCCGCGGTGGTGAGCACCGAGCGCGGCGAGACCGCCCGGCTTCAGGTGCGCTACCGGGAGACGGCATGAGCGGCCCCGAGGAGATCGGCGTCGACCGGATCAGGAAGGTCATCCCACACCGCTTCCCGATCCTCCTGCTGGACCGGGTCGTCGCCGTCACGCCGGGCGAGAGCCTGGTCGCGGTCAAGGCCGTCACCTGCACCGAGCCCTGCTACGAGGGCATCGGCGACGAGGCGGGGCCCGCCGCCTACGACTACCCGTGGCCGCTGCTGCTGGAGTCCTGGGCGCAGGCCGCGGCGCTGCTGGCGCTGTGGGAGTCGCCCAACCCCGACGTGCTGGCCGGGGACGTGGTGCTGGCCGGCGGCATGCGCAACGTGCGCTTCCACCGGCCCGTACGGCCCGGCCAGGTGATCGAGCACCGGGTGCGCATGGTCCGCAAGGTCGGCGAGAACGCCGTCATGGAAGGCGAGTCGCTGGTCGGCTCGGAGGTCGTGCAGGAGATGGGAACCATGATCGAGACGACTCGGCCGATCGGGGTGCTGGCATGACCGTCGCCCTGGTCACCGGAGGTTCGCGCGGCATCGGCCGGGCCGCCGCCGTCGCCCTGGCGGCGGACGGCCAGGACGTCGCGCTGTGCTACCAGTCCAACACCGAAGCGGCCGAGGAGGCCGCCAAGGAGATCGAGCGGCACGGCGTACGCGCCCTGATCAGGAAGGTCGACGTCACCGACCGGGCCGCGGTGCGCGCCTTCGCCGGCGACGTGGAGACCGAGCTCGGCCCGGTGCACACGGTCGTCACCTCCGCCGGGATCACCCGCGACCGGCCGCTGGCGCTGCTGCCCGACGACGACTGGGACCAGGTCCTCGACGTCAACCTGGGCGGCACCCACAACATCGTGCGCGCGGTCGTCCTCGGCATGATGAAGCGCGGCGGCGGGCGGATCATCACGATGTCGTCGGTCGCCGGGGTGGCGGGCAACGTCGGGCAGACGAACTACGCCGCGTCCAAGGCCGGGATCATCGGCTTCACCAAGGCGCTGGCCAAGGAGGTCGGCCGCTACCGCATCACCGCGAACGTGGTCGCGCCGGGCTTCATCGAGACCGACATGACCGCCGACCTGCCGGAGAAGGCCACCGCCCAGCTGCGCGATCGCATCTCGCTCGGGCGCTTCGGCGCCGCGGACGAGGTCGCCCAGCTCGTGTCGTTCCTCGCCTCCGAGCGGGCCGCCTACATCACCGGGCAGGTCATCCGCGTCGACGGGGGGATGGCGCTGTGAGGTTCTACTTCAACTTCCGCAGCCCCTACTCCTGGCTGACCCTCCACGACTTGCTCGCCGAGCGGCCCGGCCTGGCGCGGCGGCTGGACTGGATCCCGTACTGGGACCCGGAGGAGGCCACGCTGCGCGAGCTCGACGCGGCCGGCGGCCGGTTCGGCTACTCGGCCATGTCCCGCGAGAAGCACCTGTACATCCTCCAGGACGTGCGGCGGCTGGCCAGGGCGCGCGGCCTGGAGCCGAGCTGGCCGCTGGACCGCGGCCCCCGCTGGGAGGTGCCGCACCTGGCCTACCTGGTCGCGGCCGACCACGGCGTGGGGCAGGAGTTCGCGGCGGGCGTCACCGAGCTGCGCTGGCAGCGGGGGGCCGACGTGTGCGACCCGCGCGTGGTCGCCGAGCTCGGGCGCTCGCTCGGGCTCGACGAGGCCGCGCTGACCGGCGCGGCGGACGACCCCGAGCTGCGCGAACGGGGCATCGAGGCGCTGCGGACGGCCGACCGCGACGGCGTCTTCGGCGTGCCGTTCTTCGTCCACGGGCGGGAGAGGTTCTGGGGGCTGGACCGGCTGGCCGCCTTCGCCGAGTCGGCCGGCGAGCAGGAGGCGGACGCGTACCCGCCGGAGGACCACCCCGGTGGCTGTGGCTGAGAGGAGGAGGGGATGAGCTCCATGGACTTCATGAGCACGCTGAGCAGGCACGCCGCCGAGTTCGCCGGCAGGCGCGCCGTGTTCTTCCACGACCGGCGGGGTGAGAAGGCGCTCACCTACGGCGAGCTCGACCTCGCGGCCCGCCGGATCGGCGGCTGGCTGGCCGGGCGCGTCGAGCCGGGCGAGCGGGTGCTGCTGTGCTACCCCGCCGGCCTGGAGTTCGTCGAGGTCTTCCTCGGCTGCCTGGCCGCGGGCGTGGTGGCCGTCCCGGCGCCGTTCCCCGACGCCTCCTCCCTGCACCGCGAGCGGGTCCTCGCGGTGGCCGCCGACGCCGAGCCCGCCCTGGTGCTCACCTCGGCCCCGCTCACCGGGGCGCTGACGGCCGCGCTCGCGGACGGCGAGCCCGCCCTGGTGGCCGAGGCCGCCCAGTACGGCGAGCCGCTGCCCCGCCCGCACGCGACCGGGCCGGAGACGCTGGCGTTCCTGCAGTACACCTCCGGCTCGACAAGTGACGCCAAGGGCGTCATGGTCACCCACGGCAGCCTGGTCGACACCCTGCGGGTCGGCGCGGAGCTGCTGGACCTGCGGGAGGGCGCGCGGTTCTGCAGCTGGCTGCCCATGCACCACGACATGGGGCTGGTGGCCATGCTCCTGCTGCCGCTCCACCTGGGCGGCAGCACCGTGCTGATGTCGCCGACCGACTTCCTGCGCCACCCGTGGCAGTGGCTCGACCTCATCGGCCGGCACGGCGCGGAGGTCAGCGCGGCGCCGAACTTCGCCTACGACCTGTGTGTACGCCGCGTCACCGACCAGCAGTTGCGCGACCTGGACCTGTCCTCGTGGAAGCACGTGTGCAACGGCGCCGAGCCCATCGACGCGGGCACGCTCACGCGCTTCGCCGACCGGTTCGCCGCCGCCGGGCTCAAGCCGGAGTCGCTGACCGCGGGCTACGGCATGGCCGAGACCACGCTGTTCATCTCCGGCACCGCTCCCGGGCACGCCCCGGTCGTGACCACGGTCGACCCGTGGGCGCTGGAACGCGACACGCTGGACCCGGCCGCGACCGGCAGGGCGCTGGTGGGCTGCGGCCGGCCGAGGGCGCTGGAAGTCCTCATCGCCGACCCCGACACGGGCGCGGAGCTGCCGGAGGGCCGCGTCGGCGAGATCTGGGTGCGCGGCCCCGGCGTGGCCGCCGGATACTGGCGCAAGCCCGAGGAGACCCGGCGCACCTTCGGCGGCACCACCGCTGCGGGCGAGGGCGGCTTCCTGCGCACCGGCGACCTGGGCGCGCTGCTGGAGGGCGAGCTCTACATCACCGGCCGGATCAAGGACCTGGTGATCGTCAACGGCCGCAACCTCTACCCGCACGACCTCGAACGCGCGCTGACCCGGGTGCACGCGGCGGTGGAGAACATGCCGTCGTGCGTCTTCTCCGTCGCCGTGCCGCGCGAGGAGATCGTCGTCGTCCAGGAGGTCAGGTCGCGGGCGCTCGCCTCGCCCGGCGAGCTGGTCGAGGAGATCAGGTCGGCGCTCAGCCGCAGGTTCGGCGTCGGGGCGGCCAACGTGTGCCTGGTGCGGCCGGGCGAGATCCGCAGGACGACCAGCGGCAAGATCCGTCGGCAGGTCACCAGGCAGCTCTTCGCCTCCGGCGGGCTGACCGCGCACCACGAGGCCCTGTCCCGTGCGGTGACCGCCCGCTACCGGAAGGCCGCCGATGGCTGAGCCGGTGCTGCCGTCGGTGCTGACCGTCGAGCGCTGCCTGGAGCTGGACGCGCGCGAGGAGTTCCCCGGCGAGATCTGCCGCGCCCTGACGGACCTCGGCGCGGAACGCCACTACCTGCCCGGCGTGCCCGCCGAACGCCTGCTCGCCCTGATCAGGAGCCTGGCCGGCCGCGACTTCACCGTGGCGCTCGCGCACTGCAAGACCTACCTGGGCTCGGTGGCCACCTGGGTCGGCGGCACCCCCGAGCAGGTGGCCGCGCTGTCGGCCCGCGTCTCGGGCGGCGCCGTGGTCTCCCTGGCGCTCACCGAACGCGACCACGGCAGCGACGTGCTGGCCGGGGAGGTCACCGCCACGCCCGTCCCCGGCGGCTACCGCCTCGACGGCGAGAAGTGGCTGATCAACAACGCCACCCGCGCCGACGTGGTGTGCGTGCTCGCCAGGACCGGCGACAGCGGCGACGCCCGGGGGTTCAGCCTCTTCCTGGTGGACAAGGACACGCTGCCCGCGCACGCCTACCGGTGCCTGCCGAAGGTGGCCACCCACGGCGTGCGCGGCGCCGACATCAGCGGCATCGCCTTCACCGGCGCCGTGGTGCCGCCGGAGGCGATGGTCGGGGAGCCGGGAACGGGCCTGGAGGTCCTGCTGAAGGGCCTGCAGCTCACCCGCACGCTGTGCGGCGGCATGTCGCTGGGCATGGGGGAGCACGCCCTGCGGATCGTGCTGGACTTCGCCGAGCGCCATCACATGTACGGGCGGCCGCTGGCCGACCTGCCCCTCACCACCCGCGCCCTGGCCGACTCGTACGTGGACCTGCTGGTCGCCGAGGCCGTCACCGTGGTCTCCACCCGGTCGATCCACTCGCTCACGGGCGAGCAGAGCCTCGTCTCGGCCGTCGTCAAGTACTACGTGCCCACGCTGATCGACCGGACCCTGCAGCGGCTGGCCAAGGTGCTGGGCGCCCGCGCGCTGCTGACGGACGGGCCCTTCCAGAAGATCTGGCGCGACCACGCCATCGTCGGCGTCTTCGACGGCAACACCTGGGTCAACCTCGGCACGCTGGTCAACCAGTTCCCGGCGCTGGTGCGCGGCTACCGGCGCGGGCGCGTGGACGCGGCGGGGCTGGCGGCGGCGACCGGGCTGAAGCAGCCGCTGCCGCCCCTCGACCCGGCCCGGCTGAGCCTGGCCGCGCGTGACGGCTGCAGCCTGGTGCAGAGCCTGGCCGGCGACCCGGACGCGCCGCTGGAGCTGCGCGAGCGGGCCGACCGGCTGCACGAGGCGATGGCCGGGTGGCGGCCACGCGGGCGGGAGGTCCCGCCCGAGCTGTTCGGCCTGGCGCGCGAGTACGCCCGGCTGTACGCGGCGGCGGCCTGCGTACGGCTGTGGGCGGACAACGCCCTGGACGACGTGTGGCTGCGCGCCTGCCTGGCCAGGGTCTTCGACCGCCCGGACGCGGCCACCGATCATCTGCTGGACCTGACGCGGCGCGGCCGCGCGTTTTCCTTCCTGCGAGGAGTCGACCATGACGCTTGACCACATCCGCAACTGGCTGCGCGCACGGGTCGCGTTCTACGTGGAGCGCACGCCCGAGGAGATCGACCCGGACGTCAAGTTCGTCGAGGTGGGCCTGGACTCGGTGTTCGCGATGAGCCTGAGCGGCGACATCGAGGACGAGTTCGGGCTGGTCGTCGAGCCGACCGTGGCGTGGGACCACCCGACCGTCAACGCGCTGGCCGACTACCTTCACGCGGAAGCGGCCTGATGGAGCTGACGATCGGCCAGCAGGCCCTGTGGTTCCTGTACCGGCTGGCGCCGGAGAGCACGGCCTACCTGATCACCGTCGCGCTGCGCGTCCACGACGTGCTGGACCTCGACCGGCTGCGCCGGGCCACCTCGGCCGTCATGGCCAGGCACGAGGTGCTGCGCTCGGTGTTCGACGAGGTCGACGGGGCGCCGCGGCGGTCGGTGGCCGATCGGCCGCCGCCCTTCACGGTCACCGAGCTGGGGGCGGTGGGCGAGAGCGAGCTGCGGGCCGCGGCGGCGCGGGCGGCGGGGGAGCCGTTCGACCTGGGCGTGGGGGCGTTCCGGGTCACGCTGGTGCGCGGCGGCGGCGGGTCGGTGCTCCTGGTGACGGCGCACCACATCGTCAGTGACGCGATGTCGCAGTGGATGATCCTGCGCGACCTGCTGTGGGCGTACGAGCAGGACGAGCCCGGCTGGCCGGTGATCACGCGGACCTTCGGCGACTACGTCCGGCACGAGCGGGAGCTGCTGGGCTCGCCCCGGCGGGCGCGGCTGGAGCGCTACTGGCGCGGCGTCTGCGAGGGCGCCGAGCCCGGGGGGCTGCCGGCCGGCCGGGCGCGGCCGGCGGGGGCGTTCCGGGGGGCCTCGGTGACCGTCGTGTGGCCGGAGGAGACCGGGACGCGCCTGATCGAGCAGGCCAGGACGCTGGGGGTGACGCCCTTCGCGCTCGTGGTCGCCGGGGTCCAGGCGGCGCTGCACCGGCGGGGCACGGGCGGCGACTTCCTCATCGGCTGCCCGGTCAGCACCCGCTTCGCCGGGCGGGCGCGCGACGTCGTGGGCTGCTTCGCCAACACGGTGCCGCTGCGGGCGCGGCTGCGCCCGGGGACCACGCTGGGGGAGGCCGCCCTGGCCGCGCACCGCGAGCTGGTGGCGGCGACGGCGCACGGGGAGTTCCCGTCGGCGCTCATCCGGGAGCTGACGCCGGGCCGGGGCCTGCCCTACCAGCTCGCGGTGAACCTGCTGTCGATGGACGCGATGGACCCGCCGCTGCCGCTGGCGGCCGACGGCTCGATCGAGGGGCCGGTGACGACCTACCGGGGGCTGCGGTTCGCGGTTCTCGACCTCGCGCAGATGGAGGGCCAGTTCGAGCTGATGGTGGATGTGCGCAGGGCGGGCGCGCTGTTCACCGCCGTGGTCAAGTATGACGCCGCCCTGTTCGACCGGCTCACGATCGAGCGTTTCACCGGGCGGCTCCGTCAGGCGGTGGAGTCGGGTCCGGATTCGCCGATCGGCAGGCTGCCGGCGGTGGACGAGAGTGAGGTGGCGCGTTTACTGGCCTTCGGTGAAGCATGAGTCATGCTCATTGTTATTGGCTGACAAAGGCGCCCCGCAACCCCTAATAGAATATTGTTCCCCCCTTTTGGTTTCTGGGGTCTGTCCCGAATGATGGGTATAGTTGCGTTTGGCCCGATCGGGCGCAAGGTCCCATCCTTGTGAGCCTGCAAGGGGAGTTCGTATGGGGGATATTTCTGTTTTCGGGGCGATGCTTCGTCACGTCGAGGAAAGGCCGCAGGCTGACGCGGTCATATTCAAGGGGGACGGCGAAACTCGTATCGGCTACCTGGATCTCCACCTGGCCGCGAGGGAGGTGGCGTCGTGGCTGCAGACCGTGTGCAAACCGGGGGATCGGGTGCTGCTCTGCTACCCGACGGGCATCGAGTTCGTGCGGGCGCTGCTGGCCTGCCTCTACGCCGACGTCGTCCCGGTGCCGCTGCCGCTCCCCACGCACGCGGCTCACCATCTCAGCACGCAGACCGGCGTCGCGCTTGACGCGGACGCCCACCTCGTCCTCACCGACACGGCCCACGCCGACGCCATCCACGCCTGGCTGACCCACGACGACCTGGGCACCTACGCCTGCGTCGCCACCGACGGCGTCACGTACGAGGACCCGGCCGACTGGGTCGAGCCCATGCGGTCCGGCGACGACGCGGCCCTGCTCCACTACACCAGCGGCCTGGCCGGCGAGCCCGTCGGCATCCCGCTGTCGCACACCAACCTGCTGCACAACGTGGAGACCCTGGCCGAGGCCTGCGGCCTGCGCCCGGGGACGCGCACGGGCGGCTGGCTGCCGCTGCACCACGGGCTCGGGCTGTTCTCCATGCTGCTGGCGCCGCTCCTGTCGGGGGGCACGGCGGTGCTGCTGCCGCCTGAGACGTTCTGCGTCGACCCGCTCGCCTGGCTGCGCCTGCTCGACCGCCACCAGGTCGAGGTGAGCGCGGCCCCGAGCTTCGGCTACGACCAGTGCCTGCACGAGATGACCGACGAGGAGTGCTCGACGCTGGACCTGTCGCGATTACGTCACCTGCTCGTGCTGGAGATGACGGGGCTGCCCCCGATCGAGCCGGACATGCTGCACGACTTCGCCGGCCGCCTGCGCCCCGCCGGGCTGCGCGCCGACGCCCTGCGCACCGCCTACTGCCTGCCCGAGGCCACGATGATCGCCTCGATCGGCGCGGCCGGCCAGGCCCTGGCCGCGCCCGGCTTCGACACGCGGGCGCTGGACAAGGGCCTGCTGCTGCCCGGCGCCGACGGGCCCCGGCTCGCCGGTCTCGGCCGGCCCGCCGGGCACGAGCTCCTCATCGTCGACCCGTTCACCGGGGTCCCGGCGGCCGAGGGCGCCGTCGGCGAGATCTGGGTGCGCGGGCCGCACGTCGCCGCGGGCTACTGGCGCAGGGACCGGCTCAGCGCCGAGCGCTTCGAGCAGAGCACTGCGACCGGGGAGAAGGGGTTCGTGCGCAGCGGCACCCTCGGCGCCACCGTCGACGGCCGCCTCCACGTGACCGGCACCTCCCGCGACCTGGTCCTCTTCCAGGGCCGCCCGCTGCACCTGGGCCGGGTCGAACGCAGCCTCCTCGACCTCGGCACCCTCGTGGCCTGCACCGCCTTCCCCGCACCCGACTCCGCCGAGAAGATCGTCGTGGTCGCCCAGCCGGGCGGCGGCCGGGCCGGCGACGGCCTGGTTCGCGCCGTCCGCGACCGGCTCGCCCTGCGGTTCGGGCTGCAACGGGTCGGCGTGGTCCTGGTCAGGCCCGGCCAGTTCCCGGTCACGCCTGACGGCGGCGTCAACCGCCAGCTCGTCCGGGAGCTGCTCCGGGCCAACGCCCTGGACGTGCTCGACCCCACCGTCGCGGAGAACCGCTGACGGCGTCGCCCGGCTTGACCGGCTCCATTTCTCCGCACGCGGAATATAGGCGAGATATAGCGGCGTGCCCGGATAGTGAGCTGGCTGGTTCTGGTTGCGGAACCGGCGCAATTTCATGGACGGAGCCAGCGCTGTGCCAATATCCACCACGACTGGAATTATTTCGGCTATTGGTGGGACGCCGCTTGTCGAACTCGAACGGCTGGTCCCCGGACTGTTGGTGTATGCGAAGCTGGAGCGGTTCAATCCCGGCGGAAGCCTCAAGGACCGCAGCGCGCTCAGCATGCTGAGCGCGGCCATCGACGCAGGTGATCTCGTTCCAGGGATCTCCGTCGTGGTGGAGTCCAGTTCGGGAAACCTGGCGATCGGCATGGCGCAGATCTGCCGCTACCTCGGCCTCAGATTCATCTGTGTCGTCGATGCCAGGACCACGGAGCAGAACCTCGCGATTTTGCGGGCATTCGGCGCCGAGGTCGAGGTCGTGGAGTTCCCCGACCCCGACACCGGCGAGTACCTGCCGCGCCGGATCCAGCGGGTGCGCGAGCTCCTTGACAGCGTTCCGAACTCCTTCCACCCCAACCAGTACGGGAACCGGCTGAACGCGCGGGCGCACGTCCAGACGATGCGCGAGATCGCCGAGGCGCTCAACGGGGAGATCGACCACCTGTTCGTCCCCGTGAGCTCGTGCGGCACGCTGGTCGGCTGCGCCGACTACGTCGCCGAGCACGGCCTCTCCGTCCAGATCACCGCCGTGGACGCGATCGGCAGCATGATCTTCGAGGGGCAGACGCCGGGTCCCCGCCTGCTGCCGGGCCACGGCGCGGCGATCCGCCCGGCCCTCTTCCGCGAGGGCGCCGCCGACCGCGTGGTCCACGTGTCGGACCTGGACTGCGTGGTGGGGTGCCGGAGGCTGACCGAACGCGAGGCCATCCTGGCCGGCGCGTCGTCCGGCGCGATCGTCTCCGCGCTCACCGCGACCCAGCGGGACATCGCGCCCGGGTCGACGTGCGTGCTGCTGCTCCCGGACGGCGGAGATCGTTACCTCGACACTATCTACTCCGACGAGTGGGTGCGCCGCACCTTCGGCGAGGTCTCGCACCTGTGGAAGGAAGGGATCTGACCCATGCTGGTCATCCGACACGACGAGGTGCGCGACATCCTCCACGGCGCCGAGGACGCCGTGCTGGACCTGGTACGCGACACCTACCGCGAGCACGACGCCGGTGAGACGGTCGTGCCCCACTCCACGTTCCTGCGCTTCCCCGGGGACAGCGCCAACCGCATCATCGGCCTGCCCGCGTTCGTGGGCGGCGACCAGCCCGTCGCGGGCATCAAGTGGGTGGCGTCCTTCCCCGGCAACCTCGGCAAGGGGCTGCCCCGGGCCAGCGCCACCATCGTGCTCAACTCCATGGACACCGGCCGGCCGGTGGCCTTCATGGAGGGCGCGCAGATCTCCGCCGCGCGCACCGCCGCCTCCGCGGCGGTCGCCGCCCGCACCCTCACCGGCCCGGACCCCGTCCGGTCGATCGCCGTGATCGGCTGCGGCCTGATCAACCTCGAGGTCCTGCGGTTCCTGCCCGATGTCACGGAGCTGACCCTCTTCGACCTGTCGCGGGAGCGCGCCGAGGAGTTCGGCGAGCGCGCCCGCGCCCTGCTGCCCGGCCTCGGCGTACGCGTCGCCGCCACCGCCGCCGAGGCCGTCGCGGCGGCCGGGGTGGTGTCGCTGGCGACCACCGCCGTCGAGCCGCACCTGACCCTGGACGGGGCCCGGCCGGGAACGGTCGTGCTGCACCTGTCGCTGCGCGACCTCACGCCGGAGACCGTCCTGGCCGCGCGCAACGTCGTCGACGACGTCGACCACGTGCTGCGCGAGCGCACCTCGCCGCACCTGGCCGAGCAGGCCACGGGCGACCGCGCGTTCGTCCACGCCACGCTCGGCGGGCTGCTGCGCGGAACCGCCACGCTGCCCGGCGGCGACTCACCGATCATCTTCTCCCCGTTCGGCCTCGGCGCGCTGGACCTGGCGCTGGCCCGGTACGTGTTCCAGCAGGCCGTCGCCCGGGGCTCCGGGCTGGCCGTCGAGGCCTTTCAGCAACCCGCGTGAAGGAGCAGTCCGCCATGAGCGACAAGTACCTGGTAGTGCTCAACGACGAAGAGCAGTACTCCATCTGGTGGGCGGACCGGGACCTGCCCTCCGGCTGGCAGGCCGAGGGGACCCAGGGCACCAAGGACGAGTGCCTGCGCCACATCGAGCAGGTCTGGACCGACATGCGCCCGCGGAGCCTGCGGTGAGCGACGGTCTCCTCGGCGACCTGGTGTGGCGGCAGGCGGCGGCCACACCGGACGCGGTCGCCGTCGTGGACGGGGACCGCACCCTGACCTACGCCCAGCTGGCCCGCCGGGCCGCCCGCCTGGCCCACCTGCTGGGCGGGTGGGGCATCGGCCGGGGCGACGTCGTCTGCCTCAACCTGCCGCGCGGCGCCGACTTCATCGTCGCCGTCCTCGGCGTGTGGCGCAGCGGCGCCGCCTACCTGCCGACCGACCCCGAGCACCCGCGCGAGCGCCGCGACCGCATCCTGCGGGACGCCCGGCCCGCCATCGTGCTCACCCCGGAGCTGCTGCGCTCGCTGCCCACCCCGGAGGCCGCGCCCGTCCCGGTCTCCGGCGCGGACGCCGCGTACGTGATCTACACCTCCGGCTCGACCGGGCGGCCCAAGGGCGTCGTCGTGACGCACGGGGGCATCGCCAACCGGGTGCTGTGGACGACGCGGACGCACGAGCTGGGCCCGCGCGACAGGCTGCTGCACAAGACGTCCGTCACCTTCGACGCGGCCGGCTGGGAGATGGTCGGGCCGCTGGTGAGCGGCGGCACGGTGGTCGTCGCGCCGCCGGGCGCCGAGCGCGATCCGGCCACGCTCGTCGGGATGGCGCGCGAGCACGGCATCACCGTGCTCCAGGTCGTCCCGTCGCTGCTGCGCGAGCTGGTCCGCGAGCCCGGCTGGGCGGGCCTCGGATCGCTGCGGCTGCTGTTCAGCGCCGGCGAGCCGCTGCACGCCGGGCTGGCGCGGGCCGCCGCCCTGCCGGGGCTGGCGATGTGGAACACCTACGGGCCCACCGAGTGCGCCATCGACGTGACCGCGCACCTCGTCGACCCGGACCAGGACGGCGAGGCGGTGCCGATCGGCCGGCCGATCTCCGGCATGCGGGTGCGCGTCCTGGACGAGGAGGGCGGCCTGGCGCCCATCGGCGTGCCCGGCGAGCTGTGCGCGGGCGGGCCCGGCGTCGGCCGCGGCTACCTGGGCATGCCCGCCCTGACGGCCGAGCGTTTCGTGCCAGACCCCTTCGGCGACGGCGAACGGCTCTACCGCACCGGCGACCTCGTGCGCTGGTCCGAGGACGGCGTGCTGCACTTCATGGGCCGCCTCGACGACCAGCTCAAGGTCAACGGCGTCCGGGTCGAGCCCGGCGAGATCGAGGCCGTCCTCCAGGGCCATCCGGCCGTGGCGGCCGTGGCCGTCGTCGCGTCGGAGGGACGCCTGGTCGCGCACGTCGCCGGCGGCGTCGCCCCGGCCGAGCTGCGGCTGTTCGCCCGCGACGTGCTCCCCGACACCCACGTGCCGACCCGCTACGTCCTGCACGACAGGCTGCCCGTGCTGCCCAGCGGGAAGATCGACCGCGCGGCGCTGAAGGCTCCCGCCGAGGAGGCCGCCCACACGCCGCCGCGCACCCCCGCCGAGCGGCGGGTCGCCGCCGTCTGGTCCGAGCTGCTGGGCGTCGAGCGGATCGGCGCCGAGGACGACTTCTTCCAGCGGGGCGGCACCTCGCTGCTCCTGACCAAGCTCGCCAACCGGCTCGGCGTGCCCGTCCCCGACCTGTACGCGATCTCCACGGTGTCCGGCCAGGCCGAGCTCCTGGACCGGCAGGCCCCCGGTGTCGAGCGCGTCGGCCCGGCCCGGCGCGGGGCCGCCGCCGAGGTCTCCTACGGCCAGCGCCGCCTGTGGTTCCTCGACCGGATCCAGCCCGGCAGCCCCGAGTGGGTCGCGCCGCTGTTCGTCAGGCTGGAGCACGCCGACCCGGACACCGTCCGGGCCGCCCTGTACCGGCTGGCCGAGCGGCACGAGATCCTGCGCACCCGCTACGTCCCGGCCGACGGCGAGCCCCGGCCGGTCGTCGACGCCCCCGCGCCGGTCGAGCTGCGGGTCGCCGCCCCCGGCGAGGACCCCGCGACGCTGGTCGCCGAACAGCTCGCCCGGGGCTTCGACCTGGAACGCGGGCCCGTGTGGCGGGCGCTGCTGGCGGGCGACCTGCTGCTGATCACCGTCCACCACATCGCCAGCGATGGCTGGTCGACCGTGGTGCTCGACCGGGAGCTGCGCGCGCTCTGCGCCGGCCAGGACCTGCCGCCCGCGCCCCTGCAGTACGCCGACTACGCGGCCTGGCAGCGCCGCACCCTGACCGAGGACAGCCTCGCCGGCGACCTCGCCTACTGGCGCGACCACCTGGCCGGCGTGCCCGCGCTCGACCTGCCCACGGACCGGCCCCGGCCCGCCCAGCGCGACCCGCGCGGCGCCATGGTCACCTTCGACATCCCGGCGGACCTGGCCAACACCCTGGCCGCGTGGGGGCGCGAGCGCGGCGCCACGCTGGTCGCCGTGCTGCTGACCGCCTGGGCGATGCTGATCTCCCGGCACAGCGGGCAGCGGGACTTCGCCGTCGGCACCCCGGTCGCCGGGCGCGATCGCGCCGAGTTCGCCGACGTCGTGGGGTTCTTCCTCAACGCCCTCGCCCTGCGCATGGACCTGACCGGCAACCCCTCCTTCGAGGAGGCCGTGGCCCGCGTCAACGAGGTCTGCCGCGCCGGCTTCGCCCGCCAGCGCCTGCCCTTCGACCGGCTCGTGGAGGAGCTCCAGCCGGAGCGCGACCTGACCCGGACGCCGATCTACCAGGTCACCTTCGACCTGCACGAGGTCGGCCACACGGACACGGCGCTGGAGGCGGCGGACGCCGAGGTGATGGCCGGGTCGTGGCTGATCGCCAAGACCGACCTCAGCCTGCTCGCGCAGCGGCGGCCGGACGGCTCGGTGCTCGCCTCGATCGAGTACGCCACCGCGCTGTTCGACAGGGACACCGCCACGCGGATGGCCGGGCGCCTGCTCAGGCTCCTGCGCGAGGTCGCCGCCCGGCCGCGCACCCGGCTGTCGGCCGTCGACCTGGCGGACTTCGAGCAGCCCGCGCGCCGCGCCGCCCCGCCCTCCCGCTGCGTGCACGAGGCGTTCCAGGAGCAGGCGGCGCGCACCCCCGGCGCCCCGGCCGTGGACGGCATGACGTACGCGGAGCTGAACGGCCGGGCCAACCACCTGGCCCGCCACCTGCGCGCCCGCGGGGCCGGGCCGGGCGGCCTGGTCGGCGTCTGCCTGGAACGCGGCCCCGAGCTGATCGTCACGCTGCTGGCCGTGCTGAAGTCGGGCGCCGGATACCTGCCCCTGGACCCCGGCCAGCCCGCCGAGCGGCTCACGTACATGATCGAGGACGCCGCCGCCGCGCTCGTGGTCACCACGCGGGATCTCGCGGACCGGGTCACCGGGCCGGTGGTGCTGCTCGACGCGTTCCCGGCCGGCTCCTCGCCCGACGACCCGCGGACGCCGGTCGCGCCCGACGACGTCATGTACGTGATCTACACCTCGGGCTCCACCGGGCGGCCCAAGGGCGTCGAGGTGACGCACGCCAACGTGCTGCGCCTGTTCAGCGCGACCGAGGCGGCCTTCGCCTTCGGCCCCGAGGACGTGTGGACGCTCTTCCACTCCTACGCCTTCGACTTCTCGGTGTGGGAGATGTGGGGCGCGCTGCTGTACGGCGGCCGGCTCGTCGTCGTCCCCCGCGACGTGGTGCGCGACCCGGGCCGGTTCCTGGACCTGCTGCGCGAGGAGCGGGTCACGGTGCTGAACCAGACGCCGTCCGCCTTCCGGCAGCTCGTCGCGTTCGCCGCCGAGGACGACCCCCGGGTGGGGGAGCTCGCGCTGCGCGCCGTGGTGTTCGGCGGCGAGAAGCTGGAGGTGGGCGAGCTGACGCCGTGGATCCGCCGGTTCGGCGCCGAACGCCCACGGCTGATCAACATGTACGGGATCACCGAGACCACCGTCCACACCACGCTCCACGAGATCCGCCCGGACGACCACGGCAGCCCGATCGGCGTCCCGCTCGCCGACCTCACCGTGCACCTGCTGGACGAGCACGGGGGCGTCGCGCCCGTCGGCGTGCCCGGCGAGATCTACGTCGAGGGCCCGGGCGTGGCGCGCGGCTACCTGAACCGGCCGGCGCTGACCGCCGAGCGGTTCCTGCCCGCCCCCGGCGGCGGACGGCTCTACCGCAGCGGCGACCTGGCCAGGCGCAACCCCGACGGCAGCCTGGAGTTCCTGGGCCGCGCCGACGACCAGGTGAAGATCCGCGGCTACCGCATCGAGCTGGGCGAGATCCAGGCGGCGCTGCTCGGCCAGCGGAGCGTCCGCGACGCGGTCGTCGTCGTGCGCGACCAGGCGCTGGTCGGCTACGTCGAACCGGCCGGCGACAGCATCGACGTGGGCGAGCTGAAGGAGGCGCTGGGCCGGAGCCTGCCCGACTACATGGTGCCCGCCGCCGTCATCGCGCTGGACCGCATCCCCCTGACCGTCAACGGCAAGCTCGACCGGGCCGCCCTGCCGCTGCCCGGACGCGAGGAGACCGGCGCGGCGAGGTTCGTCGCGCCGCGCACCACGGTGGAGACGCTGCTGGCCGAGATCTGGCAGGACGTGCTCGGCGTCGACAAGGTGGGCGCGCGCGACGACTTCTTCGCCCTGGGCGGCAACTCGCTCCAGGTGCTCAAGATGATCTCCCGGGTCCGGGAGGAGCTCGACGTGGAGCTCGGCGCCCGCGAGGTCTTCGAGCAATCCGAACTCGCCCTGCTGGCCGGCCGCGTCGAGGCCGTCCTGCTGGACGAGGACTTCCGAGTGGAGGAAACGGCATGACGCCCCAGCACCTGATCTCGATCGACGACCTCTCGGACGAGGCCCTGCGCCACCTGGCCCGCCGCGGCCTGGACTTCCGCAACGGCGGCGTCACCACGCACCCGCTCGCCGACCAGATCGTCGGAATCTACTTCAGCAAGACCTCCACCAGGACGCGCACCGCCTTCACCTCGGGCGCGCTGCGCCTGGGCGCGCGCACGATCGCCTTCGGCCCGAACGACCTGCAGACCAACACCGGCGAGTCCGTCGAGGACACCGCCAAGGTGCTGAACCGGATGCTGGACGTCTTCGTCATGCGCACCGCGGGCGACCCGGCCGAGATGCGCATGTACGCCGCGGACAACCGCATGTCGGTGATCAACGCGATGAGCGCCACCGAGCACCCCACCCAGGCGCTGACCGACCTCACCACGCTGCTGTGGCGCTTCGGCGCGATCGAGGGCCTGCGCATCCTGTACGTGGGCGAGGGCAACAACACCGCCGCCGCCCTCGCCCTCGCCCTGAGCAGGTACGACGCGGTCGAGCTCGAACTGCGCACCCCGCCGGGCTACGGCCTGGCCGACGACGTGCTCGCCCGCGTGAACCCGAAGGTGGTCACCGAACGGCACGACATGCGGGACCTGCCGGAGGCCGTGGACGTCGTCTACACCACCCGCTGGCAGACCACGGGCACCGCCAAGCCCGATCCCGGCTGGCGTGACACGTTCGCGCCCTTCCAGGTGACCGGCGAGCTGTGGCGGGCCAGCCCCGGCGCGGCGTTCATGCACGACCTGCCCGCCCACCGGGGTGAGGAGGTCACCGCCGAGGTCATCGACGGCCCGCACAGCATCGTCTTCGACCAGGCGGAGAACAAGCTGCACAGCGCCATGGCCGTGCTCGAGTGGTGCCGATGACGACGCTGGACGAGCTTTTCGGGGACCCCTGGAACGCGGCGAACCCCACCGGGGTAGACCGCGGCCATGCCCCCCTCGGGAGGGGCGTGCGTGTCGGCGCCCGGGC
>NZ_JBEZZG010000010.1:0-153270 GCF_040639085.1 Nonomuraea sp. NPDC023979 | reverse complement strand
GCAGGTTCGCCACCACCAGCGCCACCACCACGACCGCCGCCGCCACCGGCCCCCCCCCCGTGCCCCCCCCCCCCGGGCCCCCCCGCGGTCCTGGCCGCCGACGAGCGGGGCGAGCTGCTGGCCGCCGGGGAGGCCGTCCTCGACGGGGCGCGGCTGGCCGACCGGTTCGTCCCGGCCTCGCTCGGCGGCGCCTTCGTCGACGTGAACGGCCTCGTCCAGGAGATGCGGGCGGTCTTCAGGCGCGATCCCACGCTGGGCATCGGCTACGGGGTGACGAGCTTCATCGCCGCGGTCCCGGTGTGGACGGCGGGCGACGCCGCCCAGCGCGCGTGGCTGGCCGGGCGGCTGCTCGGCGGCGACCGGGCGGCGGCGGCGTTCACCGAGCTGGCCCACGGCGCCGACTTCTCGCGCATGTCGATGCGCGCCGAGGCGCACGGCGACAGCCTGGTGATGACCGGGACCAAGCAGCTCATCAACAACATCGGCCGGGCCCGCGCCGTCACCGTGTTCGCCCGCACCCGCGACGATCCCGGCAGCCGCAGCCACTCCATGCTGCTGGTCGACCTGGCCGGCACCCGCGACTACCGCATCCTGCCCCGCCACCACACGTCCGGGCTGCGCGCCACCCCGCTGGCCGGGGTGGCGTTCGACGGCAGCCGGGTGCCCGCGGACGCGCTGCTCGGCGAGCCCGGCACCGGCCTGGAGACCGCGCTGCGCGCCTTCCAGGTGACGCGGATCGCGCTGCCCGCCATCGCGCTCGGCGCCCTGGACACCCAGCTCCGGCTGGCGTTGAGCTTCGCGGGGGAGCGGGTGCTCTACGGCCGGCCGGTGGCCGACATCCCGGTCACCCGCGACTGCCTGGTGGGCGTCTTCGCCGACCTCCTGGTGTGCGACGCGTTCGGCGCGGTGGCCGGGCGCGCCCTGCACCTGCTGCCCGAGCAGACCAGCGTGCTCGCGGCGGCCTGCAAGTACGTGGTGTGCGCCCTGCTCGACTCGGCCTCCTACGACCTCTTCACGATCCTCGGCGCGCGCTCGTACCTGCGGGAGGGCCCCTACGGGATCTTCCAGAAGTATCACCGGGATCTCGCCGTGGCCGCGCTGGCCCATTCGAGCAGCGCCGCCTGCCTGGCGACGATCATCCCGCAGTTGCCCCGGCTGGCGCGGCGGAGCTGGCTGCGCGCCGACGCCGGGCCGGACGAACTGTTCGACCTCGGCTCCGCGCTGCCCGAGCTCGACTTCGACAGGCTGGCTCCGGACGCGCGGGGCCGCGACAGCCTGACCGCCGCGCTGTCGCGGATCGAGGACGCCGAGCTGCGGGCGTTCTTCCTCGACCGGCTGGCCGAGCTGCGCACGCGCTGCGAGGAGCTGCCGCCGGGCGAGCGGACCGTGACGGCCTCGGCGGACACGTTCGCGCTGGCCGAGCAGTACGCGTTCACGCTGGCCGCCGCCGCGTGCGCGGGCGTGACGGCGGCGCGGGCCGGCGACTTCGGCGCCGCCTGGCAGCGGGTCGCCCTGCGCCGGATCGCCGCCCGCCTCGGGGCGCCCGCCCGGCCGGCGGGCGAGGCGGGCGAGGTGATGTTCGCCGAGCTGCTGGCCCGGCACGAGGACTCGCGCACCTTCGACGTGATCCCCCGGCGGCTGGCCAGGCACGGACGCCGGTGACGACCCGAGACGAGCTTCGTGATGAAAGGTGATGGGGTGCTGCACTTTCGCATACTCGGCCCGATAACGGTGAGCGGGGCGTCGGGGCCGGTCGAACTCAGCGCCACCAAGATCCGTACGCTGCTGGCGATCCTCCTGCTGTCGCGCTCGCGCATCGTGTCGGACTCCTGGATCGCGGAGATGCTGTGGGGGGAGGAGCTGCCCACCACCTCCGAGGCGCAGATCCAGATCTACGTCTCGCGGCTGCGGCAGAAGCTCGGCGTCTCCATCACCCGGCAGCGGCCGGGCTACCTCATGGAGGCCGACCCGGACGCGGTGGACCTGCTCGTCTTCGAGAAGCTCACCCGGCAGGGCAGGCACCTGCTGGAGAAGGGAGCGGCGGGCGAGGCGGCGCGCGTGCTGGGCGAGGCGCTGGCACTCTGGCGCGGCCCTGCGCTGTCCGGCGCCACCGACCTGCTCACCGCCGTGGAGCGGCCCCGCCTGGAGGAGGCCAAACTCGCCACCCTGGAGGACCGCGTCGACGCCGACCTGCTCCTGGGCCGGCACAGCGGCCTGGTGTCGGAGCTGACCGGGCTGGTGTCCAGGCACCCGTGGCGCGAGCGCCTGCGCGGCCAGCTCATGCTGGCCCTGCACCGCTCGGGCCGGCAGGCCGACGCGATCAACGTCTACGAGGACCTGCGCGGCCTGCTCGCCGACGACCTGTCCACCGAGCCCGGCCAGGAGCTGCGCGAGCTGTACGGCAAGGTGCTCGTCGGCGACCCGGCGCTCGACGCGGCCGGGGAGCGCGCTACGGTCACCACGCGCCTGCGCCCCGGCCAGCTCCCGCCCGACGTGGGCGACTTCACCGGCAGGTCCGCGGAGTCCGCCGAGCTCAGCGCCTCGCTCGGCAGCAAGGGCGGCCAGGGCGTCACGGTGGGCTCGGTCGTCGGCGGCATGGCCGGGGTGGGCAAGACCGCGCTGGCCGTCCACGTCGCCTACCAGGTCCTCGACCGCTACCCGGACGGGCAGCTCTTCGTCGACCTCGGCGGGCTGCGGGCCCGCCCGGTGTCGCCGTTCGACGCGCTCGGCGAGATGCTGCTGTCGCTCGGCGTGGACGCCTCGGCGGTGCCCGCCTCGTTCGAGGAGCGCGTCCGCCTCTACCGGAGCCGGATGATCCACCAGCGGATCATGGTGGTGCTCGACGACGCGGCCGGTGAGCAGCAGGTCCGCCCGCTGCTGCCGCCGGGCCCGAGGAGCGCCGTCCTGGTGACCGGCCGGGCGCGGCTGGTGCTCGCCGGGATGCCGGCACTGGACCTGTACGTGCCGGCCGAGCGGCACGCCGTCGACCTGCTCGGCCGGATCATCGGCGCCGGCCGCGTCCAGGCGGAGCCGGAGGAGGCCGCGCGCATCGCCGCGTTCTGCGGCCGGCTGCCGCTGGGCGTCCGCCTGGCCGGCATGCGCCTGGTGGCCAAGCCGCACTGGTCGCTGGGCCAGCTCGCCCAGCGGCTGGCCGACCCCCGGCAGCGGCTGGCGGAGCTGGGCGCCGCCGATGCCACGCTCCGGGACCGGCTGGGCCGCAGCTACCTGGCGCTGGCGCCGGACACCCAGCGGGCCCTGCGGCTGCTCGTGCTGCTCGACGTGCCCGCCTTCACGCTGTGGATGGCGGCCGTCGTCCTCGACACCAAGGTCACCCGGGCCCGCGACCTGGTCGAGCAGCTGCTGGACGCCCGGCTGCTGGAGAGCGTGCCCGGCACGCACGGGATGTCCGCGCAGTACCGCTTCCACCCGCTGGTCCGCGCGCTCGCGCTGGACTTCGCCGTGCGGGAGGACTCCTCACTGGACCGCCAGGCGGCCCTGGCCCGGATGACGGCCGCCTCCATCCAGATGGACGGCATCGGCTTCCGCGAGATCGCCCCGGCCCAGTGATCAAGAAAGACCAGTGAATCAGGAGACATCCGTATAGGGCGGATATGGCGGAGGCGTCGAGACTCCTCGCGACGACCACGCCGGCGCACCGGCGCCGCGCAGCGAGGAGTTCCCCATGACCGAGCAGCCAACCGCCGCCCCGTTCCTCGTCGTGCTCAACGACGAGGAACAGCATTCGATCTGGTGGGCCGACCGGGCTCTCCCGGCCGGCTGGAGACCCGAAGGGTTCACCGGGACCCGCGAGGAATGCCTCGCCCACATCGGGCGCGTGTGGACCGACATGCGCCCCGCGAGCCTGCGCCGCGAGACGGGCGCCCCCGTATAGGGCCCGTATAGGCGCTGATCCAAGGCTCGTTCTCTGATGGCCGACCACCTGTCTAGGGAGCAACGGGGATGAGCAACGAGCCAGTCTCGAATTCCGCTCGTGAGGAGCTGATCCGCCGGAGCCTTGAAGCCCGGCGAGCGCGCCGGGGATCACCCGCCGCGGGCATACCCCTGACCGATCGCAACGCGCGCCTTCCGCTGTCGTTCGGCCAGCAGCAGCTCTGGTTCCTCAACCGGCTGGAGACCAGCAACCCGGAGTACCTCGTCCCCGTCGCGTGGCGGCTGCGCGGGCCGCTCGACGTGGCCGCCCTGGTGGAGGCGTGGCGGGAGGTGCTCGCCCGGCACGAGATCCTGCGCACCCGCTACCGCATGGCCGGGACCGAGCCCGTCCAGGTCGTCGACGCCCCCGGCGACCTGCGGCTGACGTCGCTGGACCTGTCCGCCCGCGAGGACCGGGACGCCGCCGTCGCGGAGCTCAGCGAGCGGGAGGCGCTGGTCCCGTTCGACCTGGAGCACGAGTGGCCGGTCCGGGCCACGCTGGCCCGGCTGGCCGACGACGACCACGCGCTGATCGTCGTCCTGCACCACATCGCCTGCGACGCCTGGTCGCTGGCCGTCCTGACCGCCGAGCTCGGCGAGCTGTACGCGGCCCGCCACGAGGGACGCCCGCCGACGCTGGCCCCGCTGGCCGTCCAGTACGCCGACTACGCGGCCTGGGAACGCGCCCAGGACGCCGAGCACCAGCGGCACCTCCGCTACTGGCGGCAGCGCCTGGACGGCATGGAGCCGCTCGACCTGCCCGCCGACCGGCCCCGGCCGAGTCACCGCGACCCCGCCGGGGACGTCCTCGGCTTCGAGATCCCCGGCGACCTGGCCGCCCGGCTCCGCGACCTGGCCCGCGACCGCGGCACCACGCTGTTCACCGTCCTGCTGACCGCCTTCCACGTGCTGCTCTCGCGCTACACCGGCAAGACCGACATCCCCGTGGGCACGATGGTCTCCGGCCGCTCCCGCCCCGAGCTGCGCGAGCTGATCGGCTACGGCATCAACAGCCTCGTCCTGCGCGCCCGCTGGGACGACGACGCCGCCTTCCAGGACCTGCTCGCCGACGCCCACGGCATGGTCGCCGACGCCTTCGACCACCAGGGCATCCCGTTCGCCCTCCTGGTGGACGAGCTGCAGCCGCAGCGCGACATGTCCAGGACCCCGCTGTTCCAGGTCGCCTTCACCCTGCAGCAGGGCGAGCGGGCCGGGCTGCGGCTGCCCGGCCTCACGGTCGCGCCGATCCCCGGCTCCTCCCGCTTCTCCCGCTTCGACCTGACCCTCCTGGTGGACGAGAGCGAGCACGACAGGCTGCCGGCCAAGCTGGAGTACGCGACCGCCCTGTTCGACCGGGACACCATGACGCGCATGGCCGGCAACTACGTCCGGCTCCTCCGGGCCGTCGCCGCCGACCCCGCCGCGCGGGCGGCCACGCTCGACTTCATCGGCGCCGAGGAGCGCGCGCTGCAGATCGGCGCCGCCGAGCAGCCGGTCATCGACGGCCGCGTCCACGAGCTGTTCGAACGGCAGGCCGCCCGCACCCCCGGCGCGACCGCCGTGGTGTTCGGGCAGACCCGGCTCACCTACGCCCAGCTCAACGCCGAGGCCAACCGGCTGGCCCGCCACCTGCGCGCCCTGGGCGCCGGGCCCGGCTCGCTGGTCGGCGTGTGCCTGGACAACGACCTCGCCCTCGTCCCCGCCCTGCTCGCGGTCCTCAAGTGCGGCGCCGCCTACCTGCCGCTGGACCCCGCCCAGCCGGCCGACCGGCTCGGCTTCATGGTCACCGACGCGGCGGCCCCCGTGCTCGTCACCTCGACCGCCCGCGCCCGTACCGTCGCCGGGTTCTACGAGGGCACGATCGTGGACGTCGACCGGGACCGCGAGCTTATCGCCGGCCACTCCGGCGACGACCTCGCCGTCCCCGGCACGGCCGACGACCTGATCTACGTCATCTACACCTCCGGCTCGACCGGGCGGCCCAAGGGCGTGTGCCTGTCCCACGCCAACGTGGTCCGGCTGCTGCGGAGCGCCGAGCGGCACTACCGCTTCTCCGCGGCCGACGTGTGGCCCCTGTGCCACTCCTACGCCTTCGACGTGTCCGTGTGGGAGCTGTGGGGCTCCCTGCTGTACGGCGGCACCCTCGTCGTGCCGCCCCGCGAGGTGACCCGTTCCCCCGAGGACCTGCTCGCCCTGCTGGCCGAGCACGGGGTGACGGTGCTGAACCAGACGCCGTCGGCCTTCCGCGGCCTGGTCGGCCTCGCCCGGCAGGGCCACCCGGGCCTCGACCGGCTGAGGCTGCGCGCGGTCGTGTTCGCCGGGGAGAAGCTGGAGATCTCCGAGCTGGAGCCGTGGGTCGCCAGGTTCGGCCTGCGCTGCCCCGTCCTGGTCAACATGTACGGCATCACCGAGACGACCGTGCACACCACCTACCACGAGGTGAACGAGGCCGACCTGCGGCCGGGCGCCGGCAACGCCGTGGGCCGCCCGCTCGCCGACCTGCGCGTCCACCTGCTGGACCAGTGGGGGAACCTGGTGCCGATCGGCGTCCCCGGCGAGATCCACGTCGGCGGGCCCGGCGTCGCCCGCGCCTACCTCAACCGGCCGGCGCTCACCGCCGAAAAGTTCGTCCCCGACCCCTTCGGCGCGCACCCGGGCGCCCGCATGTACCGCAGCGGCGACCTGGCCCGCAGGCTCCCCGACGGCAGCCTCGAATTCCTCGGCCGCATCGACCACCAGGTCAAGCTGCGCGGCTACCGCATCGAGCTGGGCGAGATCGAGGCCGTGCTCACCCGGCACCCCGGCATCAGCGAGGCCGTCGTCCTGCTCAGGGAGAGCGGCTCCGCCGGGGACAAGCAGCTCGTCGGCTACCTGATCAGCGACGGCGGCGACGTCCCGCCCCCGGCGGAGCTGCGCGAGTTCCTCGCCCGCGACCTGCCCGAGTACATGGTCCCCTCGGCCTTCGTCGTGCTGGACCGCTTCCCGCTGACCAACAACGGCAAGCTCGACCGCGCCGCCCTGCCCGCGCCCGGCCGCGCCGAGCTGGGCACCCGGGGCGACTACCTGGCCCCGCGCGACAGCGTGGAGGAGCGGATCGCCGCCATCTGGAGCGACGTGCTCGGCGTGGACAAGGTCGGCGTGCACGACGGGTTCTTCGACATCGGCGGCGACTCGATCCGCGCGGTGGCGCTCGCGGGCGCGCTGCGCGAGGCCGGGTTCGACGTCGGCGTCAGCGACCTGTTCGAGCACCGCAGCGTCGCCGCGCTGGCCGCCGCCGTCGGCGCGCCCCAGGACGACGCGCCCGAACAGGGGTACGTGCGGCCGTTCGAGCTGATCTCGCCGGCGGACCGGGCCAAGGTCCCCGCCGGGGTCGCCGACGCGTACCCGCTCTCCCGGGTGCAGGCCGGGATGGTCGCCGAGATGATGGCCGACCAGGAGCTGCGCGTCTACCACAACGCCACGTCGTTCCGGATCCGCGACGGGGCGCCGTTCTCCCCCGAGGCGTTCCGTGAGGCGGCCGCGATCCTCGTCGCCCGCCACGAGGCGCTGCGCACGGCCATCGACATGACCACGTACAGCGTGCCGATGCAGCTCGTCCACCGGGAGGCGGAGATGTCCGTCACCACGGCGGACCTCGGCGACCTCGACGACGCCGGCATCGAGCGGGCGATGCGCGCCTACGTCGAGGCCGAGCGGGCCCGCCCGTTCGAGGACCTGGGCCGGCCGTGCCTGATCCGGCTGGCCGCCCACACCTGCGCGGACGGCTCGTGGTGGCTGTCGGTCACCGAGCACCACGCGGTGATGGAGGGCTGGAGCCACCACTCGATGCTGATGGACCTGCTGGGCTGCTACCGGCGGCTGCGCGACGGCGCCGAGCCGGAGCCGTGGGAGGCCCCCCGGCTGCGTTACGCCGACTTCATCGCCGCCGAGCTGCGCTCGCTGGAGTCGGAGGAGAGCCGGGGCTACTGGCGCGACATCGTCCGCGGCCACCCGAAGTTCGCCGTGACGCCCGGAACGGGCGAGGCCGAGCGGAGCAGCCACACGGCCGTCGTCTCCTTCCTCGACCTGGAGCCCGGGCTGCGCGCGCTGGCGGACGCCGCCGGCGCCCCGATGAAGAGCGTGCTGCTGGCCGCGCACCTCAAGGTGCTCAGCCAGCTCACCGAGGAGGAGTCGTTCCTGGCGGGCGTGGTGTTCCACGGCAGGCCCGAGGTGACCGGCGCGGAGCACGTGTACGGCATGTACCTCAACACGCTGCCGTTCGCCCACGAGACCGGCGCCCGGACCTGGCGGGACCTCGTCGAGCGGACCTTCGCCGGCGAGCGCACGATGTGGCGGCACCGCCAGTTCCCGATGCCCGCGATCCAGGAGCTGGCCGGTGGCGGGCGGCTGCTGGACACCATGTTCGTCTACCTGGACTTCCACCAGGTCGACACCGGGCTGGTGGACTACCTGGCCAGCATCGACGACAGCCCGACGGAGTTCCCGCTCGGCGTGGCGGTGCGCGTCGGGCACATCGGGATCAGCGTCGACACCAGCGTCATCAGCAGGGCCGACGCCGACCGGCTGACCCAGATGTACCGCAAGGTGCTCGCCGCGATGGCGGCGGACCCCGGCGGCGACGCCGTCGCCACGTTCCTGCCCGACGGCGACGAGGCGCTGATGGCCGCCTTCAGCGGCGACGAGCAGATCACCGCGCCGGCCGCGCGGGTGCACGAGCTGTTCGAGCGGCAGGCCGCGCGCACCCCGGACGCCGTCGCCGTCGTGTCCGGCGGCACCGAGCTGACCTACGCCGAGCTCGACCGGCGCGCCAACCGCTGCGCCCACCGCCTCATCGAGCTGGGAGCCGGGCCGGAGACGCTGGTCGGCGTGTGCCTCGACCGGGGCCCCGACCTCGTGCCCACCCTGCTCGGCGTGCTCAAGTCCGGCGCCGCGTACCTGCCGCTGGACCCGCAGCAGCCGCACGAGCGGGTGAACTACATCCTGGCCGACTCCGGCGCGCCGATCGTGGTCACCGACGAGGGCCGCGCCGCGGACCTGCGCGGCGCGCTCGTCCTCGGCGACGTGTCGGGCTACCCCGGCACCGCCCCGGCCGCGCCGGGATCGGCCGGCGACCTGTGCTACGTCATCTACACCTCGGGCTCGACCGGACGGCCGAAGGGCACCGGCGTCACCCACGCCAACGTCACGAGCCTGTTCGAGGCCACCGCGCGGCACTTCGACTTCGGCCTCGGCGACGTGTGGACCCTGTTCCACTCCTACGCCTTCGACTTCTCCGTCTGGGAGCTGTGGGGCGCGCTCTTCCACGGCGGCACGGTCGTCGTGCCGTCCCTCGAACAGGTGCGCTCCCCGGACGACTTCGTCGACCTGCTGGTCCGCCACCGGGTGAGCGTGCTGAACCAGACGCCGTCGGCGTTCCGCTCGCTCGTCGCCCTGGCCAGGGACGGCGACCCCCGGCTGGACCGGCTGGCCCTGCGCTACGTGGTGTTCGGCGGCGAGAAGCTGGAGATCGCCGAGCTGCGGCCGTGGACGTCCCGGTTCGGGCTGTCCCGTCCGGCCCTGGTGAACATGTACGGCATCACCGAGACGACCGTGCACACCACGTTCCACCGGATCACCGAGGCCGACCTGGAGCCGGGCGCGGGCAACCCGATCGGCAGGCCGCTGGCCGACGGCCGGGTCCACCTGCTCGACCGGCACGGCGCCCCGGTCCCGGTCGGCACGCCCGGCGAGATCCACATCAGCGGCCTGGGCGTGGCGCGCGGCTACCTCGGCAACCCCGCGCTGACCGCGCAGCGGTTCGTGCCGGACCCGTTCGGCGACGGCGGCGTGCTCTACCGCAGCGGCGACCTGGGCCGGTGGCGCCCCGACGGCACCCTGGAGTTCCTCGGCCGCGCCGACGACCAGGTCAAGCTGCGCGGCTACCGGATCGAGCTGGGCGAGATCTCCTCGGCCCTGGCCGCGCACCCGGCGGTCGCGGAGGCGGCGACCGTCCTGGAGGGCGGCGCCGACCCGAGGCTCGTGTCGTACGTGGTGGCCGCCCCGGAGACGGACGTCGCCGAGCTGCGCGGGTTCGTGTCCGGGCGGCTGCCCGGCTACATGGTCCCGTCGGTGATCATGGTGATCGACCGGCTGCCCGTGACGGCCAACGGGAAGCTGGACCGCCGGGCGCTGCCCGCGCCGGAGGCGGCCGCCCCGGTCGTCAGCCGCGCGCCGCGCACGCCCCGCGAACAGGTGCTGTGCGACCTGTTCGCCGAGGTCCTGGGCGTCGAGCGGGTGGGCGTCGACGACGGCTTCTTCGACGCGGGCGGCAACTCGCTGTCGGCCGTCCGCCTGGTGTCCAGGGTGCGCGCCGTGCTCGGCGTGGAGCTGCCCATCCGGCTGGTCTTCGAGGCGCCGACGGTCGCCGCGCTGGCCGGGCACCTGGCCGAGGCGTCCGGGCGCGTCCAGCCGCCGCTGCGGCCCGTGGCCAGGCCCGACGTGCTGCCGCTGTCGTTCGCGCAGCGCAGGCTGTGGTTCCTCAACCGCATGGAGGGCCCGAACGCGACCTACAACATCCCCGCCGCGCTGCGGCTGACCGGGCCGCTGGACGCCGGCGCGCTGCGGCAGGCGTTCGCGGACGTGCTGGCCAGGCAGGAGAGCCTGCGCACGGTGTTCCCGGAGGTGGACGGGGTGCCGCGCCAGGAGATCGTGCCGGACGCCGCGATCGACCTGCCGTGCGCCGACGTCGAGCCCGGGCGGCTCCGCGCGGTGCTGACCGAGGCGGCCGCAGAGGGCTTCGACCTGGCCACCGAGCTGCCCGTCCGCGCGCGGCTGTTCCGGCTGTCGGCCGAGGAGAACGTGCTGCTCATCGTCGTGCACCACATCGCGGGCGACGCCCTGTCGATGGGCCCGCTCGCCCGCGACCTGGCGGCGGCCTACTCCGCCCGCGTGCGCGGCACGGCCCCCGGATGGGAGCCGCTGCCCGTCCAGTACGCCGACTACGCCCTGTGGCAGCGGGAGGTGCTCGACTCGGCCGACGAGCTGGTCGCGTACTGGTCGAAGACGCTGGCCGGGCTGCCCGACGAGATCGCGCTGCCCGCCGACCGGCAGCGCCCCGCCGTGTCGTCGCACCGGGGCGCGTCCGCCGAGCTGCGCGTCGACGCCGACACCCACCGGGCGCTGGCCGCCGTCGCGGCCGAGCACCGGGTCACCCTCTTCATGGCGCTGCAGGCAGGGCTGGCCGCGCTGCTCACCCGCCTGGGCGCCGGCACCGACATCCCGATCGGCTCCCCGGTCGCCGGCCGCACCGACCAGGCGCTCTCCGACCTGGTGGGGTTCTTCGTGAACACGCTGGTGCTGCGCAACGACACCTCGGGCAACCCGTCGTTCCGCGAGCTGCTGGCGCGGGTCAGGGAGACCGACCTCGGCGCCTTCGCCCACCAGGACCTGCCCTTCGAACGGCTGGTCGACCTGGTCGCGCCGGAGCGGTCGGCGGGCCGCCACCCGCTGTTCCAGGTGATGCTCAGCCTCGCGCCGGACGAGCACGCCACACTCGACCTGCCCGGCCTCGACGTCGCCCCGGTGCCGTTCGAGGAGGGCGTGGCCAAGTTCGACCTGCTCGTCCAGCTCACCGAGCACCGCACCGCCACCGGCGACCCGGCCGGCCTGAGCGGCGAGCTGAACTACGCCACCGACCTGTTCGACGCGGCCACCGCGCGGCGGCTGGCCACGCTGCTGGGCCGGCTCCTCACCGCCGTCGCCGCCGATCCCGACCGGCCGCTCGGCCACACCGCGCTGCTCACGGACGGCGAGCTGGATCAGGTCCTGGTCCGCTGGAACGACACCGCCCGGCCCGGGATCGCGCGGACGCTGCCCGAGCTGTTCGAGGCCGCCGCCGCCCGCACCCCCGGCGCGCCGGCGCTGGTCCTCGGCGACACCGAGCTGACCTACGCGCAGCTCGACGCCCGCGCCAACGGGCTGGCCAAGGCGCTGATCGAGCGCGGCGCGGGCGCCGAACGGCTGATCGCCGTGCTCGCCCCCGCCTCCGTCGAACTGGTGGTGGCGCTCCTCGCCGTCGCCAAGTCCGGATCCGCGTACGTCCCGATCGACCCGGACCACCCGGACGCGCGGATCGCCCAGGTGCTGGCCGCCGCCGAGCCCGCGTTCGTGCTGGCCGCGCCCGGCCTGGCCGCCCGCGTCCCGGACGGCCACGCCGTCGTGCCGATCGAGGACGTCCCCGCCACGGCGGACAAGCCGCGCCCGCCGATCGCGCTGGACCAGCCCGCCTACGTCATCTACACCTCGGGCTCCACCGGCACGCCCAAGGGCGTCGTGGTCACCCACCGCGGGCTGGCGTCCCTGGCCGCCGACAACATCGAGCGGTACGGGATCACCGGCACGTCACGGGTGCTGCAGTTCGCCTCCTTCGGGTTCGACGCCTCCGTCGCCAACATGCTGATGGCGTGGGCGGCGGGCGCCGCGCTCGTCCTGCGCCCGCTGGACTGCCTGGGCGGCGACCGGCTCGCCGAGCTGATCGACGGCGCCAGCGTGACGCACGCGGTGCTGCCGCCCCAGGTCCTGGCGACGCTGCCCGAGCGCCCGTACCCGAGCTGGGAGACCGTGGTCACGGCGGGGGAGGCGTGCTCCGCCGAGGTGGTCGCCCGCTGGGCCCCCGGGCGCCGCATGTTCAACGCCTACGGCCCCACCGAGTTCACCGTGGCCGCGCTGGTCGCCGCCGCGCCGCCCGGCGCCGCCCCGCCGATCGGCACGCCGCTGCTCAACGCGCACGTGTACGTGCTGGACGAGCACTTCCAGCCGATGCCCGTGGGCGTGCCCGGCGAGCTGTACCTGGCGGGCGACGGGCTGGCGCGCGGCTACCTGCACCGGCCGGACCTGACCGCCGACCGGTTCGTGCCCTGCCCGTTCGGCGCGCCCGGCGAGCGGATGTACCGCACCGGCGACGTCGTCCGGTGGCGGGAGGACGGGCAGGTGGAGTTCCTCGGCCGCGCCGACGAGCAGGTCAAGATCCGCGGCTTCCGGATCGAGCCCGGCGAGGTCGAGGCGGTGCTGAACGAGCGCGCCGACGTCACCACCAGCGTCGTCGTGGCGCGCGAGGACCAGCCGGGCGTCAAGCGCCTGGTCGCCTACGTCGTCCCGGCGGGGGAGGCGGCGAGCCCGGACGAACTGCGCGCTCACCTGGCCGCCCTGCTGCCGGACTACCTCGTCCCGTCGGCGGTCATGCACCTCGACGCGATCCCGCTGACCCCCAACGGCAAGCTCGACCGCCGGGCGCTGCCCGAGCCGTGGTCGCGGAACCTGGCCGCGCACCGCGCCCCCCGCACCCCGCAGGAGGAGCTGCTGTGCGGCCTGGTCGCCGACGTGCTCGGCCTGGAGCGGGTCGGCCTCGACGACGGGTTCTTCGAGCTCGGCGGCGACAGCATCATGACGATCCAGCTCGCGGCGCGGGCGCACCGGGCGGGCTGGCAGCTGACGCCCCGGGACGTCTTCACCCACCGGACGATGGAGGCGCTGGCCGCAGCCATGCGCCCCGCTCCGGCCGGGGTCACCGAGGACCCCGCGGAGGCCGTCGGCGACGTGCCGCTCACGCCCATCATCGCCTGGCTGGCCGAGCGGCACGGCTCGATCGACGCCCACCACCAGTCGGCGTTCCTGCCCACGCCCCCGGGCGTCCGCCTGGACCTGGTCACCCAGGGGCTCCAGGCGCTGCTCGACCACCACGACGCCCTGCGGATGAGGCTGTCGCGGACCGGCGGGCAGTGGCGGCTCACGGTGCCGGAGAAGGGCGCCCTCGACGCCGCGACCTGCGTACGCCGGGTGGACGCGACCGGCCTCGACGCGACCGGCCTCGACGGCGGCGGGCTGGACGGGGGCGGGCTCGACGAGGCCGCGCTCGCCCGGCACGGGCACGCGGCCGTGGCCGGCCTGGACGTGGACGCGGGCGTGATGGTGCGCGCCGTCTGGTTCGACCACGGCCCGGACCGCGAGGGCCGGCTGCTGCTGGTGCTGCACCACCTGGTCGTCGACGGCGTCTCCTGGCGGATCCTGCTGCCCGACCTGCACGCCGCCTGGACGGCGCTGGCCGCCGGCGAGCCGGTCGAGCTGGACCCGGTGCCGTCCTCGTTCCGCCGGTGGGCGCGTCGCCTGCGCGAGCTGGCCGGCGACCCGGCCAGGGAGGCGCAGCTCCCGTTCTGGACCGACGTGCTCGCCACGCCGGACCCCCTCCTCGGCAGCCGCCCGCTCGACCCGGTGCGCGACACCTCCGACCGGACGGCCGACGTGCGCGTGACCCTGCCCGCCGAGGTGACGGAACCGCTGCTGACCAGCGTGCCCGCGGCCTTCCACGGGCGCGTCAACGACGTCCTGCTCACCGGGCTCGGGCTCGCCGTCTCGCAGTGGCGGTCCCGGCGCGCGGCGGCCCTGGCGGCACCGACCGCCGTCCTGCTGGACCTGGAAGGGCACGGCCGCGAGGACATCGCCGGCGACGTCGACCTGTCGCGCACGGTCGGCTGGTTCACCAGCCTCTTCCCCGTGGCCGTCGACCCGGGCCCGGCCGACTGGGCGGCCGTCCGCGCCGGCGAGCCGGCCGTCGGCCTGGCCATGAAGCGGGTCAAGGAGCAGCTCCGCGCCGTCCCCGAGAACGGCATCGGCTTCGGGATGCTGCGCCACCTCAACCCCGGCACCGCGCCCCGGCTGGCCGGGCTGCCCGCCCCGCAGATCGGCTTCAACTACCTCGGCCGGATCCAGCGCGCCGGCGAGGAGGCGCCGCCCGCGGCCCCCCGCCCGCGACTGGCCGTGGGGCACCCGCTGGAGATCAACGCCGTCACGTACGACCTGCCCGCCGGCCCGCGGCTGGAGGCCACGTGGACCTTCCCGGCGGACTGGATCGACAGGAAGGACGTGGAAGAACTCGCCGAGCTGTGGACCGAGGCCCTGCGGGGCCTGGTCACGCACGTGCGGCGGGGTGACGCGGGCGGCCACACCCCGTCCGACCTGCCGCTGCTCGAACTGAGCCAGGAAGAAATTGACGATCTTGCCACCGAATGGGACAACGAATGAGAGTCCGCTCATGAAGCGCCGAGGTCTGGCCGATTACCTGCCCCTGTCGCCGCTCCAGGAGGGAATGCTGTTCCATTCCCTCTACGACCACGACGCCGTCGACGTCTACATGCCGCAGACGGTCCTGGAGTTCCACGGCGAGCTCGACATCGAGGCGCTGCGCGTCGCCGTCCGCGCCCTGCTGGAACGCCACGTCAACCTGAAGGCCTGCTTCCGCACCCGCAAGAACCGGGGCGCGCCGGTGCAGTTGATCCCCGTCGACGTGGAGGTGCCGCTGCGCCGGATCGAGCTGGCCGACCTGCCCGAGGCCGACCGGGACGCCGAGCTGGAACGGCTGCTCCTGGCCGACCAGGCCGAGCGGTTCGACCTGGCGAAGCCGCCGCTGCTGCGGATCATGGTGATCCGCTGCGCCGAGGGCAGGACGCTGCTGGTGCTCACGCACCACCACATCCTGATGGACGGCTGGTCGGCGCCGCCGCTGTTCAGGGACCTGCTCACCCTCTACCGGCAGCACGGCGACCCGGCCGGGCTGCCGCCGGTGACCCCGTACAAGACCTACCTGGAGTGGCTGGCGCGGCAGGACGCCGACGCGGGGCGGCAGGCGTGGACGCGGGAGCTCCAGGGCCTGGACGAGCCGACGCTCGTCGCGCCCGAGCTCGGCGACCACATCCCGGGGCTGCCCGGCACGGTCACGGCCACGCTGAGCGCCGAGCTCACCGACGGCCTCACCCGGCAGGCGCGCCGGGCCGGGCTCACGGTCAACACCGTGGTCCAGGGCATCTGGGGGGTGGCCCTGGCCCGGCTGCTCGGCCGCGACGACGTGGTGTTCGGCGCGACCGTCTCCGGCAGGCCGCCGGAGATCGCGGGCGTCGAGGACATGGTGGGCCTGTTCATCAACACGGTGCCCGTCCGGCTGCGGATCACGCCGGGCGACTCGCTCGCCGACGTGTGCGGCCGGCTCCAGCGCACCCAGGCCGAGCTGCTGCCCCACCACCACCTCGGCCTGGTCGAGATCCAGAGGCTGGCCGGCGGCGGGACGCTGTTCGACACGCTGATGGTGTTCGAGAACTACCCGCCGGCGACCGACGCCGACCGCGACATGGGCGCGATGGTGAGCGTCGTGGGCACGGCGGGCACCGACGCCACCCACTACCCGCTGTCGCTCGCCGTGGCCCCCGGCACCGGCCTGGAGCTGCGGCTGGACTACCAGACCGACCTGTTCGAGCGGGAGTTCGCCGAGCGGGTCCTCGGCTGGCTGGTGCGGCTGGCGGAGTCGTTCGCCGACGACCCGGCCCGCCCGGTGTCCGGCGTGGACGTCCTGCACCCCGCCGAGCGCGAGCGGGTGCTGGTCACCAACAACGCCACCGCGCACGAGGTGCCGCGCGCCACCCTGCCCGAGCTGTTCGAGGCCCAGGCCGCCCGCACTCCCGACGCGGTCGCGGTCGTGGCCGGCGGCGCCGCGCTCACGTACGCGGAGCTCGACGAGCGCGCCGGCCGTCTCGCGGCCGAGCTCGCCGCGCGGGGGGCCGGGCCGGAGCGCCTGGTCGGCGTGGCGCTGCCGCGCTCGCCGGACCTGATCGTGGCGATCCTGGCGGTCCTCAAGTCGGGCGCCGCCTACGTGCCCGTCGACCCCGACTACCCGGCCGCCCGCATCGCCTACCTCGTGCGGGACGCCGCGCCCGCCGTCGTCGTCTCGCGCTCGGACGTGCTCGGCGGCGGCGACCTGCCCGACGGGGTCGACACCCTGCTGATCGACGGCGACCGCGCCGCCGACCCGCCCGCCGTCCGGCTGCCCGCGCCGGACCCGGCGAACCCCGCGTACGTGATCTACACCTCCGGGTCCACCGGGACGCCCAAGGGCGTCGTGGTCACCCACGCGAACGTGGCGAACCTGTTCCACGACCACCTGGCCGGCCTGTACCGCCCGCTCGCGGGCGACGGGCGGTTCCGGGTGGCGCTGGCCGCGTCGATCTCCTTCGACGCCTCGGTCGCCGGGCTGCTGTGGATGCTGGCCGGGCACGAGCTGCACGTCCTGGACGACGACTGCCGCTACGACCCCGCCGCGTTCGTCGCCTACGCGCGGGCCAACCGGCTCGACCTGGTCGACGTGACGCCGTCGTTCGCCGAGCAGCTCGTCGCCGCCGGCCTGCTGGCCGAGGCGCCCCCGAAGGTGCTGGTCGTGGGCGGCGAGCCGATGAGCGAGCCGCTGCTCGACGCCCTCGCGAGCGCCACCGGGACCGCCGTCTACAACTGTTACGGGCCGACGGAGGCCACGGTCGACGCGCTCTACCACCGGATGGCCGGCGAGCGCGAGCAGGTCATCGGCAGGCCGCTGTGGAACGTGCGCGCCTACGTGCTCAACGCCCACGGCCTGCCCGTGCCGATCGGGGTCACCGGCGAGCTGCACCTCGCGGGCGCCGGGGTGGCCAGGGGCTACCTCAACCGTCCCGGGCTCACGGCCGAGCGCTTCGTGCCCTGCCCGTTCGGCGCGCCGGGGGAGCGGATGTACCGCACCGGCGACCTGGTCCGCTGGCGCGACGACGGCACCGTGGAGTACCTGGGCCGCGCCGACGAGCAGGTCAAGATCCGCGGCTTCCGCGTCGAGCTCGGCGAGGTCGAGAACGCCCTGGTCCAGCACCCCGGCGTGGCGCAGGCCGTCGCCGTCGCGCGGGCGGACCAGCTCGTCGCCTACGTCGTCCCCTCGGGCGGCGACGACGACGCGGCCGGCCGCCAGGTCGAGGAGTGGCTGAAGCTCCACGAGTCCATCGAGCACACCGACCTGGAGGAGACCCCGTTCGGCACCGACTTCGGCGGCTGGGACTCCAGCTACACGGGGGAGCCGATCCCGCTCGACCAGATGGAGAGCTGGCGCGCCGCCGTGATCGCGCGCATCGCCGAGTACCGGCCCCGGCGCGTCCTGGAGATCGGCGTCGGCACCGGCCTGCTGCTGGCCAAGCTCGTGGACGACGTGGAGACCTACTGGGGCACCGACCTGTCGCCCTCCGCGATCGCGCTGCTCGGCGAGCACGTCAAGGCCCAGGGCCTGACCGACAAGGTACGGCTGCGCTCCCAGCCCGCCGACGTGACCGACGGGCTGCCGGCCGGGTTCTTCGACACCGTGATCCTCAACTCGGTCGTCCAGTACTTCCCCAACGGCGCCTACCTGCGGCAGGTGCTCAACCAGGCGATCGACCTGCTCGCCCCGGGCGGCAGGCTGTTCGTCGGCGACGTCCGCCGCGGCGAGACCCTCCGCGCGCTGCACACCGCGATCCAGTTCGGCAGGGAGAACAAGGCCGCCGACCAGGCCATGCTCGCCGGCGTCGAGCGGGCGATGCGGCTGGAGCGGGAGCTGGTGATCGACCCCGAGTTCTTCACCACCCTGGCCGAGGAGAACGGCAGCGTCGGCGCCGTCGACATCCGGCTCAAGCGCGGCGCCGACCACAACGAGCTGACCCGGCACCGCTACGAGGTCGTGCTGCACAAGACGCCCGTCCCCGGCCGGTCCGTGGAGGCGGTGCCCGAGCTCGTCTGGGGCAGGGACGTGCACGGCCTCGGCGACCTGGACGGGCGCCTCGGCCGGCCGGTCCGCGTGACCGGCATCCCGAACGCGCGCCTGGTCAACGAGGTCGCCGCGGCGCAGGCGCTCACGCAGGGCGTGTCGCCGGAGCTGGTGCGGGCGCAGCTGACCGCCCCCATCCCGGCCGCCGACCCCGAGGCGCTGCACGCCTGGGCGGCGAGGACCGGCCACTCCGTCTACCTGACCTGGTCGCGCGGCCGGGCCGACGCCTTCGACGCGGTCTTCCTGCCGCACGCGGCGGCGCCCGCCGCGCTCGACGGCCTCTACCTGGCCCGGGCGGACAGGCGGTGGCCGGACACGGTCAACGACCCCGCAGGCGCGCGCCGCACCGGCGAGCTCGCCGTGTCGCTGCGGCGCTTCGCCGGCGAATGGCTGCCCGGCCACATGGTGCCCGCCGCGATCGTCGTGCTGGACGCCTTCCCGCTCACCGCCAACGGCAAGCTCGACCGGGCCGCGCTGCCGGCGCCCGACCTGTCCGGCCTGGTGTCGAGCGGCGAGCCGCGCAACGCCAGGGAGGAGACCCTCTGCCGGCTGTTCGCCGAGGTGCTGGGGCTGGACCGGGTCGGCGTCGACGACGGGTTCTTCGAGCTGGGCGGCAACTCGCTGCTCGCGATCCGGCTCGCCGCGCGGATCCGCTCGGTGCTGGGCCACGAGCTGCCGGTGCGCGTCGTGTTCGAGGCCCCGACCGCCGCGGCGCTCGCCCGGCGGCTGGGCTCCGACGCCAAGGACGCCGGGCTGGGGGTGCTGCTCCCGCTGCAGACCGGGGGGAGCCGGCCGCCGCTGTTCTGCGTGCACCCGGCGGGCGGCCTGGCCTGGCCCTACGCGCGGCTCATCGGGATGCTCGACGCGGACCAGCCCATCTACGGCATCCAGGCGCGCGGCATCGCCCAGCCGGACCTGAGCCCGCGCTCGATCGGCGAGATGGCCGCCGACTACGCCCAGCAGCTGCGCACCGTCGCCCCCGAAGGCCCCTACCGCCTGCTGGGCTGGTCGTGGGGCGGCCGGATCGCCCACGAGGTCGCCGTGCACCTGCGCAGGTTCGGCCACCAGGTCGACCTGCTGGCGATGCTCGACGCCTACCCCGACGAGGAGCCGGGCGAGGTGCCGACCGAGGCCGAGTTCATCGGCAACATCCTGCGCGAGACCGGCGTCGACACCAGCGCCCTGGACGGCCGCCCGCTGTCGTTCGCCCTGCTGCGCGAGGTCCTCAGCGACATCGAGTCCCCGCTTCAGGCGATCAAGGACAACGGCGCGCCGCTGACGGACCTCGACGAGCCGACGCTGCGCTCGCTCTACCGCGTCTACCGCAACGAGGAGGGCATCGGATCTCAGCCGCCGGACGCCGCCTTCGACGGCGACCTGCTGTTCTTCACGGCGGCTGAGGGCAAGCCGGTGGCATCGCCGGGCGAGCTGTGGCGGCCGTACGTCGCCGGGAGCATCAAGGAGTACGAGATTTCCTGCGCACACCACCAGATGGCCGATCCGGGCCCGCTATCCGAGATCGCCGCCCTGCTGAAGGCCCACCTCGGGCAGGTGAACCGATGAGCGCCACCCAGTCCTCCGAGCCGGTCAAGGACCCGGTCGAGAGCCCCGTCGAGAACATCGTCCCGCTGGGCCGCAACCGGGACTTCATGCTCCTGTGGACCGGCGCCGGGTTCACCTCGCTCGGCGCCATGCTCACCATGACGGTCTACCCGCTGCTGGTGCTCTGGCAGACCGGGTCCACCGTGGCCACCGGCCTCATCGCGGCGGCGACCTCGCTGCCGCACCTGCTGGTCCAGGTGCCCGCGGGCGCGTTCGTCGACCGGTTCGACCGGCGGCGCCTGATGATCCTCTCGGACCTCGGGTGCGTGGTCACGGCCGCCAGCGTGCTCGTCGCCGTCCTCGCCGACGCGATCTGGCTGCCCCACCTGATCATCGCCGCGTTCGTCCAGGGCAGCCTCAGCATCTTCTACGAGCTGGCCGAGCGCTCCGCCGTGCGCAACCTGGTGCACGAGAGCCAGGTGCCGGTGGCGCTGAGCCGCAACGAGGCCCGGATGCAGGGCGTGAACATGCTGGCCAACCCGCTGGGCAGCTTCCTGTTCAGCCTGGTGCGCTGGACGCCGTTCCTGCTCACCGTGGTCATGCACGTGATCTCGCTGGTGCAGCTGCTGTTCATCCGCAAGAGCTTCCAGGCCGAGGGCGCGCCGCCGCCGCGCGGCAGGCTGTACGCGGAGATCCGCGAGGGCGTCCAATGGGTGTGGGGGCAGCCGTTCCTGCGGGCTGCGATGACGCTCATCTCCGCCAGCAACATGATCTTCATGGGGATGACGCTGACGCTGTTCGCCGTCATCCATGACGGCGGCCACTCGCCCGCCATCGTCGGCCTCGTCGTCACCGCGGGCGGCATCGGCGGCGTGGCCGGCGCGATGACCGCCACCATGTGGCGCCAGCGGGTGACCATGCGCACGCTCGTCTGCGGCGGGCTGCTCGTCTGGGCGATCTGCATCGCGCCGCTCGCGGTGGTCACCGACCCGTGGCCGCTGGCCGCGGTGTTCGCGCTCAACGGGTACGTGTCCGGCGTGTTCAACGTCGCCGGCTCCGTCTACACCATGCAGGTGACGCCCGACCACCTGTTCGGCCGCGTGCTGAGCGTGATGATGACGCTCGGCTCCGGCGCGAACTTCCTCGGCAGCCTGATCGCGGGCGCCGCGCTGAGCTGGTGGGGCGTGACGAACTCGGTGTTCGGCATGACCGCGATGATGGGCCTGCTCGTCGTCGCCGCCGTGCTCAACCCGTCGGTCCGCGACGTCGTCAACACACCGCACGGAGGGCGGCTGCCGAGCGGCGGCGCGTGACCGCGCCCGTGCGTGAAGTCCCTGGCCGGGCCCCCGGTCAGGGACTTCGTCACGTCCGGGCGGGGGCTGTACCTAGTACCACCCGGAAACGGCAACAGGCACTCCCGACAGCCGCTCTCCCCGCTGCCACAGTGAAGAGCATGCTTAGTCGGATCGGCAGTTTCTGTTACCGCCGCCGAGGATGGGTTCTCGCGGCCTGGATCCTGATCGTCGTCGTGGGAGGGACGTCCGTCGGCCCCCTGCTCCACACCGTCAACTCGGCCAACTACATCAGGGGCCTGGAGGCCGACGAGGGCCAGCGCGCCCTCGTGGAGGGCCGTACGCACGGCCGCGAGTTCACCACCGTGGTCGCCGGGATGGACCGGGCGGCCCCCGAGCTCGCCCGCGCGCTCGCCGACGTGCGGGCCATCCCCGGCGTGCACGCGGTCGGCGAGCCGTACGCCGGCGACCGCGGGACCGGCGCGGCCGTGCAGGTCCGGCTCGTGAAGGCCGGCGACCAGGGCGTGCCGCTGCGGCAGGCGCAGGAGCGCCTCGGCGACCTGGCCGAGGAGCGGCCCGGGGTGAGCGTCCGCTTCGGCGGGATCGACCTGATCTCCGACGACACGAACGCGATGGCGCAGCAGGACATGGCCAACGCGACCATGTACTCGCTGCCGATCACGCTGGTGGTGCTGGTCTTCGTGTTCGGCGGCCTGCTCGCCGCGAGCATCCCGGTGATCACGGCGGTGGCGACCATCGCCTCGTCGTTCGGGCTGATGCTGCTGGCGACCCGCGTCCTGCAGATCGACAACACCGTGCTCAGCGTCGTCGACCTGCTGGGGCTCGGCCTCTCGATCGACTACGGCCTGCTGCTGGTGGCCCGCTACCGGGAGGAGCTGGCGGCCGGACACGACCGGCCGGAGGCCGTCCGCCGGGCGTGGGCGACCGCCGGGCGCACGGTGCTGTTCAGCGCCCTCACCGTCGCCGCCGCGCTGTCCAGCCTGCTGGTGATCCAGCAGCCCCGACTGCAGACGATGGGCGCCGCCGGCATCGCCTCGGCCCTGCTCGGCATGCTGGCCGCGGTCACCCTCGTCCCGGCGCTGCTCGGGCTGTTCGGCAAGCGGGTCAAGCCCGCACGGGTGCGGACCCGGCCGGACAACGGGGTGTTCGCCGGGATCGCCCGGGTCACCCAGCGCGTGCCGGTGCTCGTCCTGGCCGGCGTGCTGCTCGTGCTGGCCGTCGCCGGGAGCACGCTGACCGGGCTCCAGATCAGGATGGCCGGCGCGGAGAGCGTCCCGCCCGGCACGCAGTCGCTCCAGGTCGAACGCGAGGTCTCCGCCCACTACGGCTTCACCAGCAACCCGCCGCTGCGCGTCGTCGCCGAGACCGGCCCCGCCGAGCTGGCCGCCTGGAGCGCCGCCTTCCGCGACGACCCCGGCATCGCCAGGATCGAGCCGCCCCGCGCCGAGGGCCCCGGCCTGTCGTCCGTCGGCATCCTCGTCCACGGGGACCCGCAGGGACCCGCCGCCGAACAGGTGCTGGACCGGCTGCGCGCCGACCGGCCGGACGGCGTCCGCTCGTGGGTGACCGGTGAGACCGCCGGCATGTTCGACCTGCTCGACCGGACCTCCCGCGACCTGCCGCTCGCCGTCGCCGTCGCCCTGCTCGCGATGCTCGTGCTGCTGTTCCTCATGACCGGCTCGGTCGTCGCCCCGCTGGTCGCGGTCGTGCTCAACATCGTGTCGCTCGCGGCCACGTACGGCATGCTCGTCCTGCTCTTCCAGCACGGCCTGCTGTCCGGCCCGCTCGACACCCTGCCCGTCTCCGGGCTGAGCGTCTACCTGCTGGTCACCGTGTTCGCGTTCGGGTTCGCGTTCGCCATGGACTACCACGTGTTCCTGCTGGCCCGGATCAAGGAGTACGCCGACCGCGGGCACGACACCAACACGTCCGTACGCCACGGCCTGCAGCACAGCGGACGGCTGATCACCCTGGCCGCCGCCGTCATGGGCATCGTCTTCGCCTGCTTCGGCGCCTCGAAGATCGGCGACATGGAACAGCTCGGCGTGGCCCTGCTCGTCGCGGTGATCGTCGACGCCACGCTCGTGCGCTGCCTCCTGCTGCCCGCCACCATGACCCTGCTGGGCCGCTGGAACTGGTGGGCGCCGGGCCGGATGCGCCGCGCGCACGAGCGCGTCGGGCTGCGCGAGCACGAGCGCGACCCCCTGGCCAGGGTGTGATCACCGCGGGCTTGTCCCGGGGGCGGGCGCATGATTGCCTACCAACGGATTCGGCCGCAACGGGTGGAGAACGGGGAGGGCTCGTGACCGTCGGGGGACGGGTGTTACGCGCGCCGTGGCAGGCCCGCACCTGGCTGGCCACGTTCCAGATCGCCGCGGGCAGCGCCGTCGGGATGCTGGCGTTCACCGTGCTCAGCGTCGTCGGCTCCGCCGTGGTCATGCTCACCCTCGTCGGCGTCCGCTGGCTCCCCCTGTCGGCCCTGCTGTGGTGCGGGCGGACGTGCACGCGCATGCACCGCTCCCGCTTCGCCGCCCTGCGCGGCGCACCCATCCCGGCCGCCGTCCACCCGCCCCCCGAAGGCCAGGGCCTGCGCTCGCGCGTACGGGCCGAGCTCCAGCAGCCGGTGGTCCGCTCGCGCCTGGCCTACAGCCTGCTCAGCGGCCTGGTGCTCACACTGGGCGCGGCCGTCTCGGTGACGCTCTGGACGGCCGGCCTGCTCGGCGCCACGATCATCGGCTACGCGTGGGCGCTGCCGGCCCGCAACGGCTTCGGCTGGGGCCTGCACGAGCCCGCCACGCTGCTGGCGCTCACGGCGGCCGGGCTGCTGTGCCTGTTCGGCGCCCCGTGGGTGGTGCGCGGCCTGGCCGCCTGGGACGCCGCCGTCGCCACCCGCCTGCTCACCTCCACCCACGTCGACCAGCTCGCCCGCCGCGTCGAGGTGCTGTCGGAGAACCAGATCCGCCTCCTCGACGCCGCCGACGCCGAACGCCGGCGCATCGAACGCGACCTGCACGACGGCACCCAGCAACGCCTGACCTCCCTGGCCATGAACCTGGGCATCGCCAGGGAGCTGCTCTCCGACCTCCCGCCGGACGCCCGCAAGCTGATCGCCGACGCGCACGAGGAGGCCAAGCAGGCCCTCACCGAGCTGCGCGGATTCGTCCGGGGGCTGCACCCTGCCGTCCTCGACGACCGCGGCCTCGACGCCGCGCTGTCCGGGATCGCGGCCAGGCTGCCGCTTCCCGTCCACCTCACCGTGGACGTGCGGCCACGACCCTCACGGACGATCGAGGCGGCGGCCTACTTCGTCGTCTCGGAGGCACTCACCAACGTCGCCAAACACACGGAGGCCGACAACGTGCACATCGAGGTCAACCGGCGCGACGACCGGTTGCGCATCCGGATCGCCGACGACGGCGGCGGCGGCGCCAGCCTGGACAAGGGCTCCGGCCTGCGCGGGCTGCGCGACCGCGTCAGATCCGTCGGCGGCGAGCTGCGCATCGACAGCCCGGCCGGCGGGCCGACCGTGATCGACGTGGAGATGCCGTGCGTGTCGTGATCGCCGAGGACTCCGCGCTGCTGCGCGAGGGGCTGGTCCGGATGCTGGAGCTGGCCGGTATCCAGGTGGTCGCCACCGCCTCCGACTCCGACGGGCTGCTGGCCGCCGTCGAGGAACACCAGCCGGACCTGGCGCTGGTCGACGTGCGCATGCCGCCCACCCAGACCGACGAGGGCATGCGCGCCGCGCTGGTCGTCCGCGAGCGGTGGCCGCACGTCGCCGTGCTGGTGCTCTCGCAGTACGTGGAGGAGCAGTACGCCACCGAACTGCTCGTCGGGGAGTCCAGCGGCCTCGGCTACCTGCTCAAGGACCGCGTGGCGAACTTCCGCGAGTTCCTGGAAGCCGTGCGCCGGGTCGCCGCCGGCGGCACCGCGCTCGACCCCGAGGTGGTGTCGCAACTGCTCGTCCGCCGCAGGCCCGACAGCCTCTCCCGGCTGTCGGCCCGCGAGCGCGAGGTGCTGACCCTCATGGCCGAGGGCAAGTCGAACGCGGGCATCGCGATGGGCCTGGCGATCAGCGAGAGCGCCGTCGCCAAGCACATCAACGGCATCTTCACCAAGCTCGACCTGCCCACGACGGACACCGACCACCGAAGGGTGCTCGCCGTGCTGAAATACCTGAAGGCATGACCGCCTCACGCCGGGCCCGGGCGGGCTGGATCACGCTCGGCGTGGGGGCGGCGCTGCTCATCGCCGTGCTGATCGGCCTGACGCTGTGGTCCTGGCTGGCCAGGCAGAGCGAGACGCAGCGCCAGACCCACCAGCGCCCGGCCGCCCGCGTCACGGTGGACCTCAGGATCGGCGAGGTGCGCCTGCTCCCCGGCGAGGCCGGGCGGGTCGACGTCGAACGGCGGCTGACCTGGTCGGGCCCCCGGCCGGCGCTGACGGAGCGGTGGTCCGGCGACACGCTCGGCATCCAGGCGCGCTGCGACGAGGACCTGCTGATCGGGGCCTGCTGGGTCAGCTACACGATCCGGGTCCCGGCGGGGACCGCCGTGGAGGCGCGGACCGCCGAGGGCGACATCACGCTGCGCGACCTGACCGGGGAGCTGCGGCTGGCCACGGAGACCGGCGCGATCACGGGCACGGGGCTGCGGGCGGCCGACGTCGAGGTCAGCGCCCAGCTGGGCGACATCGCGCTGAGATTCGTCCGGCCGCCGGGCTCGGTGCGGGCGGATTCGCAGGCCGGGAACATCGACGTGGAGGTGCCCGAAAGTGACGGTTACGCGCTCGACATTCGCAGCGGCATCGGCGAGCCGGACGTCGGAGTACGCGCCACCGAAGGCGCGAAGAACAATATTTCGGTGCACAACAGTACGGGCGGGATACGGGTCGCGTATTTGGGGTCCTGACCAGCCGGGAGGCTCACGCCGGTCAGTCGCGGTCGCCGTCGGCCGGTCGCCCGGACGGGTCGTCAGCCGCCGGCTCCGCCCGCGCCCGGTTGGGGCACCCGGCGCATTCGCCGGGCTGCGTGCGGCGCAGCAGGACCGGGCACCATTCCCGCGAGTCCGTATCCGTCATGCACACATCGTGTCAGGTTTCCTGGCAGGTGTCGGTAAAGGGGGTGCTACTTCCCACCGGTAGCTAACTCCACCTCGGTCGTGGAGCAGGCACCCGGAGGGCCTCATTGAAATGCTGAAACGGCACCCTTTCATGAAATGCTATAGTCTCACTATATTTGGCGGGAGTATTGGAATTCTGTCCATTGACGGGCAGGATTAGCCTGCGTATCGAGCCATCCGGGGGATTTCGGCACGCGGCCCGTCCGGCCGCCGCACGGCTCGTCGACCCCGACTGTCAACACGATCGTCAGCGCGGCCGTCAAGACGGTCGCCGACGTCGTCCCCTCTGTCGCTGAAGGTGTGGAGGTTCGCCTGTGCTGAGCATCGCGATGAGCACGCTCCGGGAGCGGTGGGTGGCCTTCGTCGTGTCCCTCGTCGCCCTCGCCCTGGGCGTCGGCATCATCGCCACCATCGCGCTGGTGATGAACTCGGCCCTCACGGGCTTCCCCGGCCAGCGCGCCGCGCTGACCGGGACCGTGGTGCTGCTCAGCGTGTCGGCGGGGGTGACCGGGTTCGCCACCGTCTTCATCGTGGCCTCCACCTTCGCCCTGACGGTGATCCAGCGCACCCGTGAGCTGGCGCTGTTCCGGCTGATCGGCGCCACCCCGCAGCAGGTGCGGCGGATGATCGTGATCGAGGCGCTGCTCCTGGCCGCGATCGGCTGCGTGGCCGGGGTCGTGATCAGCCTCGTGGGCGCGCCGGTGCTGGCCTCGGTGCTGGCGTCGAGCGGCCTGGCGCCGTCCTGGTTCGAGGTGTCGATCTCGCCCGTGCCGCTCGTGCTGGTCTGCCTCGGCGGCATGGGGCTGACGGCGCTGAGCGTGTCGGTGGCCTCGCGGCGGGCGGCGACGATCCGGCCGACGCAGTCGCTGCGCGAGTCGGCCGGCGACCCGCCCGGGGCGCGGCCCGGCAGGTCCGCGCGCACCGGTTGGGGCGTCGCGCTCCTGCTGATCTCGCTCATGGGGATGGGCGTGGTCGCGGCCGTGCTGCCGGAGCTCGCCACGGTCCCCGTGGTCTACCTGTGGGTGCTGCTCACGCTGGTCGCGGCCGTGGCGCTGCTGGCCCCGGCCCTCGTCCCGCCCGTCCTGAGGCTGCTGACGCTGCCGTGGGCGCGCGGCGGCAGCGCGATCGGCACCCTGGTCCGGGAGAACACCCTCACGATGGCCCGGCGCACCGCCGCGACGACGCTACCCATCCTCATCACCGCCGGCATGTCGATCAGCCTGCTCGGCGCGCTGGAGACGATCGGCCACGCCCAGTCGGTCGAGGCGGGCGAGCGGTTACGCGCCGACTACGTGCTGGTGCCCGAGGGCGGCCCCGCCATCAGCGCCGAGGCGCTCGATCGGGCACGGAAGATCCCCGGCGTCCGGATCGCCCCGCTCGCGCCGACGACCGTCCAGGTCACCGGCGAGGCCGGCCTGGCCGACGGGTTCTGGGGCTACGCCACCGACGCCCAGCGGTTCGCCGCGATGACCTCGCTGCCGCTGATCGACGGCACGCTGGAGGACTTCGGGCCCGGCGGCATCGTGGTGTCCGACATCTGGGAGCTCGGCGCCGGGCAGCGCGTCACGGTCACGCCGGACGGCGGCAAGCCGGTCCAGCTCACCGTGGCCGCGGTCGTCGGCGACAGCGCCGGAGGCGGCGACTTCTACCTGGACGTCTCCGACACCGGCCCGCGCCCGGCCGAGGCCGCGTACGTACAGGCCGGGGGCGAGGCCGCGGCGGCGCTGCGGGAGCGGAGCGGCGAGCTGGGGGCCTCGCTGCTGACCAAGGCCGAATGGGCGGCCACGGTGGGCAACAGCGACCAGGGCACCGGCGTGATCGGCATGCTGGTGACGCTCGGCATCGCGATCGTCTACAGCTGCATCGCCATCGTCAACACGATGGTCATGGCCGCCACCGCCAGGCGGCGCGACCTGACCCTGCTGCGGCTGCTCGGAGCCACGTCACGGCAGGCGGTGGCGGCGCTGCTCGCCGAGTCGGTCGTGATCGCGGCGGCCGCGATGGTGCTGGCCACCGCCGCGTCCGCGATCAACTTCGCCGGGCTGCTGGCCGCGCTGACCCAGGTCGTGCCCGGGGCCACGCTGGCCGTCCCGTGGGCGCCCGTCCTCGCGTTCGCCGCCACGAGCGCCCTGCTCGCCATCCTCGCCACGACGCTGACCGCCACGGCGGCCGTGCGCACGCCCGCCCCGTTGTCAGAGTGACGTGCCAGAGTGACGCGCCAGAGTGACGACAGAGTGACGACAGAGAAGGTGACTGCCATGGACTTCGCCGTCGAGCTGCGCTCGGTGCGCAAGACGTACGGGACCGGGAGCGCCGCGGTGACCGCGCTGGCCGATCTGAGCATCGGCTTCGCCACGGGCAGCTTCACCGCCGTGATGGGGCCCTCCGGGTCCGGCAAGTCCACGCTGCTCCAGTGCGCGGCCGGGCTCGACCGGCCCGACTCCGGCCAGGTGATCCTCACCGGCGTCGAGCTGGGCGGGCTGGACGAGCAGCGGCTGACCACGCTGCGCCGGGAGAGGATCAGCTTCGTCTTCCAGGCGTTCAACCTGATCACCGCGCTGACGGCCGCGCAGAACGTGGGGTTGCCGCTGCTGCTGGCGGGCCGCAAACCGGCCGCCGACCAGGTGCAGCGCGCCCTGGCCGAGGTCGGACTCGCCGAGCGGAGCTCCCACCGCCCGGCCGAGCTGTCCGGCGGGCAGCAGCAGCGGGTCGCGATCGCCCGCGCCCTCATCACGCAGCCGGCGGTGCTGTTCGCCGACGAGCCGACCGGCGCGCTCGACACCCGCAGCGCCAAGGAGGTGCTGGAGCTCATCCGCGCGATGGTCGACCGGCACCGCCGCACCGTGATCATGGTGACGCACGACCCCGTCGCCGCCTCCTACGCCGACTCGGTGGTCTTCCTCACCGACGGGCGCGTGGTCGACACCCTGCACCGCCCCACCGCCGACCGCGTCGCCGGCCACATGACGAACCTGGAACGCCGATGAGCCCCTACCACGGCGACCTGTGGGTCCGCCGCTTCCACGAGCCCCGGCCCGGCGCGCCGCGCCTGGTGTGCTTCCCGCACGCGGGCGGCTCCGCGAGCTTCTTCGTGCCCCTGTCGCAGGCGCTCAGCCCCGGCCTGGAGGTCCTGGTCATCCAGTATCCGGGCCGTCAGGACCGGGTCGCCGAGCCGTGCGTCGAGGACCTGAACGCGCTCGCCGACGAGATCTTCCTGCGGGTGCGCAAGCTCGCCGGCCCGCCCCCGGCGCTGTTCGGGCACAGCATGGGCGCCACGCTCGCCTTCGAGGTGGCGCAGCGGCTCGAAGGCGACGGGATCGCGGTGCCGCACCTGTTCGTGTCGGCCGCGCGCAGCCCCTCCTCCGAGCGGTCGGAGGAGGTCCACCTGCGTGACGACGACGGCATCATCGCCGAGATGCGCCGCCTCGACGGCACGGACGACGTGCTGCTCCTGGACCCCGAGCTGATGCGGCTCGTGCTGGGCCCGATCCGCAGCGACTACAAGGCGCTGGAGCGCTACCGCTACGCCGGTGGGGTGCTCGCCTGCCCGGTGACCGCGCTGGCCGGTGACGCCGACCCGGGCACCAGCCTGAGCGCGGCCCGCTCCTGGCGCGACCACACGGGCGGCGCGTTCACCTTCAGGCGGTTCCCCGGCGGGCACTTCTACCTGACCGACGAGCTGGCCGGGGTCGCCGAGGAGATCAGGCGGACCCTGCTGCCGCCCGATCCCGGGTCAGTCGTCTAGCGTCTCCGCGCCCAGGAACGGCTGGGCCAGCAGGCCGGCGGAGAAGGGCAGACCGGTGATGCGCTCGGCCAGGGCGAAGGCCCGCTCGATCGGACGGTCGATCTCACCGCCGGGGACCAGGCCGGTCGCGCGCATCTCCGCGGCGAACCGGTCCGCGTCGGCGCCCGAGGGGAGTTCCGGGTGGCGCGGGTCGAAGGCGACGACCGGCGTGCCGTCGACGATGTAGGCGAAGCTGTCGGAAGCGTAGTCGTGGCGGCAGATCGAGACCACCTCCGTCCCCTGGGACACGGGCCCGTACACGTCGGGGTCGACGGCCAGCTGCCAGCCGCCCGGCTCCACGACCACGGTCCAGTCGCCGGCCTTCGTGGCGCCGATGAAGCCGGCAGCGTCCTCGCGCATGGTGTCGATCGAGCGTTCGCCGAGGTCGTCGAACGCCACCTCCTCCAGGGTGTCCTCGTCCACGCCGAAGCGGCGCAGGACCTCGTCGGGGGTGAGGTTGCGTACGAAGGACACGCAGTAGACGTCGTCCAGCGTGTCGGCGCCGGGGAGAGGGACGAGGTGTCCGGGGATCTCGGTCATGGTCGCTCCTGTGTCGATGTGAGCGGAATGATCGCAGACGTGGCCGACAGATCGGTGCGCAATGGTGGGCGCACGAGCTGGCCAAAAATCTATACAAACCGGACAGAAGGCCATAATCTCTACTTGTCCCAGTCGGGGGGCGACTGGGACGCCAAAACTTTACGGCTCGGCCTGCTTGCGCTGCATGACCGCCGAGATCACCAGCAGCGCGACGGGGACGAGCAGACCCAGCGCCAGGTCCTTGGGCTCGATGAGCCCGGCCAGCAGGCCGGCGGTGCCGCCCAGGCCGAAGGTGGCGAACACCACCCAGGCCCAGTGGCGGCGCGCCCAGCGCAGCGGACGCGGCCTCGGCCGGGCGGGCAGCAGCGGCTTCAGGGCCGCCGCCAGCGGCCGGTCACGGTCTCCGTGCCGGAGCACGACGACGCCCTCGGCCCAGACGACCCGGTCCGCGGCACGCGCCAGCGGCAGCGCGCGGATCCCGGCCAGCGTCTCCACGCACGGCCACACGCCCCACAGCGTGACGTTCATGTCGTGGTTGTTGGGCCACGAGCCGTCGTCGCACTGGTCGGTGACGATGCGGTGCACGGCCTCGGCCAGCCGGGCCGTCACGTCCGGCTCGGGCACGCGCGGGTGGCGCATGAGCGCCGTGGCGGCGACCGGCAGCGCGTAGTGCATGAGCGGCGGGGGCCGCCAGATCTCGCTGCCGGTGGCGCTCGGCAGCCGCACCGCCGTGCTCTCCACCCGGTTGTGCTTCTCGTCCAGCGAGCCGGTGTCGACGTGTTCGAGCAGCCAGTCGAACCGGCCCCGCAGCCGCTCGTCGGCCGGGTCGGCCCCGGCCGCCAGCAGCGTCGTCAGTGCCATCGCCGTGTGCGCCACCCTCGGCGTCGCGCCCGGCTCCGCGCCCCACGCCCGGGGGAACAGGCGCTGGTCGAGGAGCCAGGCCACGCCGGACTCGACGGCCGGATCGTACGGGGCCGCCGCCACGAGCGCGCGCAGCGCCAGGCAGGTGAGCCAGGTGCGCGGCGGGCAGTCGGCGAACGATCCCCAGCCGCCCGAGGGGTGGCGGTTGCGGCGCAGCCACTCCACCGCGCGGTCCAGGTCGGGGGAGTCGGGCCGGGAGTCGCACCGGAGCGTCGCCAGGCACCGGATCACCCAGGCCGTCGCCTCGACGACCGGGCGCTCGCCGCTCGTGTTGGTCCACCAGCCGCCGTCGACGCGGGGATCGGCGTCGCGGAGCTGCCTGGCCCGCAGGAAGGCGAGGGCGTCGGTGAGCTGGTGCGGCTTCTCTCCGGCGGCGTGGAAGGCCAGAAGCGCCACCGCGGTGGCGGTGGCGCCCGGGGGAGGGGTTTCGAGCATGTGGTACCAGCCGCCACCGCCCGCGGGGCTTTCGGTGTAGGTCCGGCGCAACAGGCTCGTCGACCGGCGCAGCGCGCCCTCCACCTGGGTCAGGTCTATCTCGTACATCGAGCCCTTTCGTGCCGGGCCGCCTGAGATCTCGCACGCATCGTACCTATTGATGGTGTTGCCGGGGATGGTGCCGTTGAATATGTTTGGGGAGCCTTTCGTGATTGATCTGGATAAATCCTGTATTTCGGCGTCCCTTATGGAGCAGGAGCGCATGAACGAAGGCGACACGGCGGTCATCGGCGGAACACCGGAGTGGGCCGCCTCCCTCCGCGACGGGGCCGGGCTCGTCCATCTCGGACCGTCCCCGGACGGCTACGCGGTGGAGGGAGCCGTGGTCAGCAGGCCCGCGGGCGGGGCCCTGCCGTACCCACCGGGGTTCTTCCGGCGCGTCCACTGCGACCTGACGGCCGCCGCCGGCCTCGCGGCGGAGGCGCTGACGCTCCCCGCGCCCGGCGGGACCGTGACCTTGAGCCGGGTGCCGGAGGCCGAGCGGGAATCATGGCGCGAACGGCTCACCGCAGCCGGGCTCACCGCCACGGAAAAGAACGGCGCGGTAATAGGGCGGAACAATGCAACCGCACGGGCGGAAGAAACGGACTGCGTTTTCTGTGCCCGTTATCGATTCCGGATGAACGCCGACGCCGGAGTGCCGGGAGCGGCCAGTGTGCTGTGGGGTGACGACGACCTGTGGTGCGCCCCCGACCTCGCCCCGCTGCGGCCCGGCCACCTGCTGATCGTGTCCACCGCGCACCGCCCGTGCTTCGGCGCGTGCCCGCCCGCCCTGCTGGACAAGCTCGCCGCCTGGCGTGCCCTGGTGACCGCCATGCTGGCCGGCGCGTACGGCCTGCCCGTCACCTTCTTCGAGCACGGCCCGGCGACCTCGCAGGGCGGCGGCGCCTGCATCGACCACGCGCACCTGCACTGCGTCCCCGGCCTGCCGTCCCTGCGCGAGCGCGTCGAGGCCGAGGGACTGCGGGCCGGCCCGTACGGGATGACGGGCCTCTACCGCCGCCGGACCTCCTACCTGTACGTGGAGGACGCCTCGGGCCCGGCCGTCTACCCGTGCCGCGCGGCGCTGCCCACCCAGTTCCTGCGCAAGGCCGCGACCGCCGAAGGACGGCCGTGGCGCTGGCAGGAGACCTACGGCACGTTGGCGACGCGCGAGCTCTTCCTGGCGACGTTGCGCGCGCTGCTGCCGTGGGCCGACCGGCTGCTCAGCGGCCAGGCCGACAGCAGCCAGCGCAGCTCGGCCGCCGTCACCGCGTCACCGAACCCCATGGGCTCGCGGGCCAGCTCGTAGCCGGTCTCGTAGTCGCGGTGGACGAGGCCGTGATGGTAGACCGTGGACCGGCCCATGTTGCCCGCCCCCGACCTGATCAGCCACACCGGTCCGCCCGGCAGCGCCGCGTCGAGATGCGGGAAGAGCTGCGCCGGCGTCGCGCACGGCGTGCCCAGCAGGCCGTTGAGCGTCTGCAGCTCGGCCACGACGACGTCGGCCGCGTGCAGCGCCGGCAGCCACCGGCGGGAGTCCACGCGCCGGTGGAGGTCATGGGGCACCATGTCGACGCAGACCAGGGTGCCGCCGGCGTGCGCGATGCCCGCCGCCTCCAGCACGGCGCGGGCCGAGCGCGGGTGGAGGAGCTCGTAGCCGGTCAGGAACAGCACGTCCGCCTCGGCGATCGCCCGCCCGGCCGCCCGCACGTCGGCGGGGGCGAGCAGCTGCCCCTCCGGCAGCGGCTCGGCGACCATGAGCCGCACCCCGTCACCCGGCCCGGCGTCGCGCACCACCACGACGCGGCCGGTGCAGACCCCCTCCACCACGGTCAGGCGCGGCTCGACGCCCAGGGCGGCGAGCTCGGCCAGGATCGTCTCGGTGAACGCGTCACGGCCGATCCTGGCGACCAGCTCGACCCGGTCGAACCGGCCGACCGCCTGCCGGGCCAGGCCGAGCGCCACCCCGGCGGGCGTGACGTCCACCGCGCCGTAGTGCAGGCGGTTGGCGTCCAGTTCGGCGAAACGCAGCGAGTCGAGCCGGACGCGCACGTCCACCCGGATCTCCCCGATCACGACCAGGCGGCCCGCACGCCCGCCCGGCGGCCGGGCCGCCGTCATGCCGAGAGGGAGTCGGTGAGCCCCCGCCGGAGCAGGCGGACGAAATGCTCGACGGCCTGGTCCATGCCGGGAATGAGCGGATATTCGGCAAGCTCGTCGAGCGCCACCCAGCGGACGTCGCTGATGTGGTCGCCGGGCACCTGGTGCGCGCGGGACAGGCGGCGCGACAGCGGCCGGCAGATCCGGCCCACCGCGATCGCGCGGACCCGGGAGCGGCCCTCACCGCGCATGAGCCAGTCCCACATGTGAAACGGCGGCCCCGGCTCGATGTCGATGCCCGACTCCTCGCGCACCTCGCGGACGATGTGCTCGTCCAGCCCCTCGGCGGGCTGCATGCGCCCGCCGGGCACTTCCCACAGCCCCGGATGGTAGGGGTCGGCGGCCGATTTGCGCACCAGGAGCAGCCGCCCGTCGTCGGCCAGGAACGCCTTCTGCACGAAGGTGACGTGCACGTGCTGACGGCCGGCGCGATCCGCCTCGGTCAGGCCGCCCAGGAGCTGCTTCGCCACGGATTCCACCCCTGCCGAATAGGGAACGTCCTTGCGTGAGCCGGCGCCCAACCATAGCGCCCTTTCATTCTTCGCAAGACTCGAATGCCCGGCTGCTTGCGATTCTCCCGGCTGGAAATGAGCGGATCTTGCATTCCCAGTATCGGGGTAAAGGCGCGGGAATGCCAGACGAGTCGCCGGACGGCGGTTATTCCATTATCGAATCGGTGAATTTCGGGCGGCTTAATGCGGCGTCGCGTTGATCAACCCGTGGCCCGCGTGCTCTTGATCTTCGGGGCGTTCACTGGGAACTTGTCGGGGTGTCCAAGTGGAGTCGCGTTCTCTGGAAAGGGCTGGCCGTCGTGCTGCCGGCCGCCGCGCTGGCCGGGCTCGGCGGCTACGCCATGTCGCTGGGCGGGCCCGGCCTGAGCGAAGCGCTGGCCTCGGCGCCGCCGGAGGCCACCGCCGTCACGGTCACCGGGCTGATCACGGCCGAGACGTACGCCCGCATCGACGGCGTCGTCCGCGAACAGGCCGGGGCGGCGCTCGGCGGGGCCGGGGGCGAGCCGGCCACCCGGTTCCGCTCCGACGCCTACGCGATGCCCGGCCAGGAGAACCTGCGCCGGCCCGAGCGGCTCAGGTTCGACAGCGTGAGCGACCTGCGCGAGCACGCCAAGCTCGTCGAAGGCGCCTGGCCCGGTCACGGCGGCGCCGACGGCACCGTGCAGGCCGCCGTCTCCCAGCCCGCCGCCACGCTCGCCAGGCTCCGCGCCGGACAGGAGATCACCGTCCAGGGGCGCATCGACGGCAAGCCGGTCAAGGTCCGGATCACCGGCGTCTACCTGCTCGACGACCCGTATGGGCCGCGCTGGGCCGACGACCCGATGCTCGCCAGGGGCGTCGACGAGCGCGACTACTACACCACGTACGGCCCGCTGATGGTCGACCAGCGGACCTTCCTCGACCGATTCGCCACCAACGTCAAGGCGTCCTGGACGTTCGTCCCCGACCTGACCGGCGCCGACGCGCACGCGACGGCCGCCAGGGTCGAGCGCCTGCGCGAGAGCCTGCTGAGCGCCGGGTGCGCCGACTGCACGCCCGTCAGCGCGCTGCCCGCGACCGTGGCCCGGCTCGACGCCGTCACCGCCGCCTCCCGGGCCGCCGTGCTCGGGCTCGCCGGCGGGCTGGGCGCGGCCCTGCTCCTGCTGCTCGTACGGCGGCCGGGCGTGCGCGGGATCTCCGTCGCCCTGGCCGCCGCCCTCGTCGTCACCACCGTGTCCACCGCCGCCACCTGGCGCACCTCCCAGGCAGACCAGGCGACCCACCAGGCAGGCGCCGACCTGCGCGTGCACGGCCCCGCCGAAGGCGGCACCCCGCACGCGCTCGGCCGCGGCAGCGCCTTCGCCGCGCTGCCCGGCGTCACCGCCGCCGTGCCCGCCCACCGGGTGACGGTCGTGGTCGACCTGCACGACGCCACCCTCGTCGGCCTCGACGCCGACCGCCTCGGCCAGGCGTACCGGATCCGCCCCGACCTGTCCGACCGCGCCGTCGCCGAACTGGCCGCCGGCCTCGCCGCCGGACGCCCGGCCATCGGCGGGCTGCCCGTCCCCGGCACGCCGCGCACGCTCACCGTCGAGGCCGAGACGCCCGACGGGCCGCTGCCGCTCGTCCTGGTGGTCTCCGACGCCCTCGGCGCCTGGCACGGCGTGCCCGTGCCGCCGCTGCGCACCGGCGCCACCGACGTCGACCTGTCCGCGCTGGCCGGCCCCGGCGAGGAGATCGCCTACCCGCTCACCGTCCGCGGGTTCCTCGGCCGCGTCGTCGACGGCGTCCCCCGCACCGCGACCGTGACCGCCCTGCGCGCCGGCGGCCAGACGCTCACGCTGCCCACCGGCCAGCAGTGGACCGGCGGCGAGCAGGCCGACAGCGGGCTGTTCACCGTGCGCGTCGCCGACAGCGCCGTCACCGTCCGGCCCGTGCCCACCGCCGCGCCCGTGGACGGGCCGCTGCCCGTCGTCGTCACCGCCGACCTCGCCGCCGCGCACAACCTCGAGACCGGCCGCGAATCGGTCATCCTTCTCGAACGCAAACCCGTACGCGTCAAGGTCGCCGGCATCGTCGACCGGCTGCCCGCGACCACGCCCGCGCTCCCCGGCATCCTCGCCGACTGGCCCACCCTCCAGGTCCGCGAGCTGGCCGCCGGGCGGCTCCCCGCGCCCGCCACCGACTGGTGGCTCGCCACCGGCGACCCCCAGCGCACCCGGGCCGCGCTCGCCGCCCACCCCGGCTGGGACGTCCACCTCGCCCGCTCGCACGACCTGGCCGCACCCCTCCTCGGCGACCAGCGGGCCGCCCTCCTGCTCGGGCTGGCCGCCGCGCTCGCCGTCCTCGTCCTGGCCGCGCTGCTCGCCGGGGCCCGCGCCCTCTTCTACGCGGCCGGGGGAGTGGCGGCCGGGCTCGGGCTCGCGTACGCGCTCGCCCCCGGGCTCGTCCGCGCCGCCCAGGCCGCCCCCGTCGTCCCGGAACCGGTGCCCGACCTGGCCTGGCCCGTGGCCGTGGCCATCCTGGTGCTGCTCGCCGGGCTGTCGGGCCTCGTCCACGTCCGGCGCGGCCGGGCCCGGCCGGAGGCGGTCCCCGTGCCGGTACGCGTCTGAGACCCTTTCGCCGGACAGCCGCGGGCGGGCCCGTATAGCCTCGCCGATGGTTCCCCCGCTGTCCCCCCGCTTTCTCCCCCCGACGAGGACTGGCCTGTGGTGCGCTCATGGTCGCGATCACCGGCCGGCCGGGTGGTGTGGGCCGGGGCCGACCCCGACGCGATCGAGCTCGCCGCCGATCCGCTGCCCGAGGATGGCCCCGCGATCGTCACCTACACCGCCCGCCCGGCCCGCACCGCCGCCGACCTCGTCGCGGCGGTCCTGGACGAGCTCGACGCCGCCGCGCTCGCCCTCTTCCCCGCGTGGCTGCCGGCCGCCGCGACGCTCGACGGCCCCGGCGGCGCCGCCCCGGCCGCGGTCCGCGCCCTGGCCCTGCGCGAAGCCGCGACCAGCCCTCACTTCGGCCCCTTCCTCGCCGCCCTGGCCACCCGCGCCCTCGCCACCCACACCCCCGTTTCCGCGCCCGGCTTCGGCCCTCTCCCGGGTACGGGTCCCACCCCTACCTTCGACCAGGACCAGGACCAGGACCAGGGCGAGGGCCGGGGCCAGGGCGCGGCCCGGGATCAGGCCGGGGCTCGGGGCCAGGGCGGGGGCGGGAGCCGAGACCAGGGTTGGGGCCAGAACCGGGGTCGGGGCCGGGGGCGGGGGCGGTTCGGGCCGGAGGCGCGGGCGGCGGGGCTGGCGCGGGTGCTGGCCGCGAGCTTCCGGCGGGAGTGGACGGCCATCCTGGTGCGGGTCCCCGGTGAGCTGCCGTCCGCCGCGCAGGAGGTGCTCGTCGCCGGCTGCGAATGGCTCGCCCACCGGGGTGGGTTCGGCGTGTGGCTGGCCGGGGCGCCGCTGCCCGCCGTGGACCGGGTGCCCGCCGTCCCGCTCCCGCTCCGGCCGCTCCGCCTTCCCGCCGTCCACACACTCCCCGGCGAGCGCGTACGCATCCCCACCGACCAGGCGGAGAGCGTACGGCCGGCCGGTTGGACGCCGGATGACCCGCGCCCGCCGCACGGGGAGGCGGAGGGCGGAGGGCTGGGGTATCCGCCGGTGGCGGGGCGGCCGCATCCGGCGAGCCGCAGCGAGCAGGCGCTGGAGGACGCACTCGCGCCCCGGCCCTGGGCCGCCGGGCGGGCGTGGAACCGGACGTACCAGCCCCACCCGCTGGCCCCGCCCATCCGGGTGGACCTGCTGTGGCAGGCGGAGCGGTGCGTCGTCGAGATCGACGGCCCCGACCACCGGCGGCCGGCCAAGTTCGCCGACGACCGGAGGCGGGACGTGCTGCTCCAGCTCGCCGGTTACGCGGTGCTGCGCTTCACCGATTCCCATGTGTTGACCGATCCCGGATCGGTGGCCCGGCAGATCGAGCTGTTTCTGCGGAGCCGCCGCGGGACTACCGAAGGATGAGCCATGTCAGACAAGGCCCTGTCGCTGCCCGAGTTCTCGGCGCTGGTGGCGCTGGCGGTCGAGGCCCGGGAGATCTCCAACACGGAGCTCAAGGCGCGGCGCGGGCTGTCGATCGACGGGAAGAAGCGGGTCAAGCTCAATGAGCTGAAGCTGGTCGACAGCTGGAAGCAGGGGCGCGGGTTCGCGCACGTGCTCACCGACGCGGGCTGGGCGCGGCTGGGGGAGGACCTGCGCGCGGGGCGGCTGCCGGTGTTCGGCGGCTCGTCGGGGGTGATCGCGCGGGCGCTGCTCGGCTGGCTGCCGGAGTTCCTGGAGCGTACCGACCAGCGGCTCGCCGACGTCTTCCAGCCGCCCGAGTTCCAGCCGCCCGAGTTCCAGTCGCCCGAGTTGCAGCCGCCCGGGTTCCAGCCGCTGGAGCCGCAGCCGCCGGGGGAGAGCGCGGACGTGGAGGGGCGGGTCCGGGACGCCTACACCCGGCTCGCGGCCTCGCCCGGCGCGTGGGTGAGCCTGACGCGGCTGCGGGCGCTGCTCGGCGACGTGCCGAGGGAGGCGCTCGACGGGACGCTGACCCGCATGGAACGCCTCGCCGACGTCAACCTCGTCCCCGAGTCCAACCAGAAGACGCTCAGCCCGCAGGACCGCGAGGCCGCCGTCCGCATCGGCGAGCAGGACAAGCACCTGCTGTGGATCGGGCAGTGACGGCCGGGGCCGCGGCCCTGGCGGCGCTCCGCTTCAACTACGCCGAGGGCGCCGACGACGTCTGGCGGCACTCCGACCACCACGTGGACGGGCTGCACGGGCCGTCCGCCGGGATCGTGCTCACCGGCCTGACCGAGGCCGCCGAGGGGCGCGACACCAGCCCGATCGGCGTCGTCGTCCAGGGGCAGCGCGGCACCGGCAAGACCCACCTGCTCGGCTGGGTACGCGAACAGGCGCAACGCCGCGGCGGCTACTTCGTCCTCGTCGGCCTGCTCGACGCCAAGGGCTTCTGGGAGAGCACCGTCGTGTCCGTCCTGGACAGCCTGTCCCGCGACGCCGCCGAAGGGCAGAGCCAGCTCGGCCTGTTCCTGACGCGGCTGGCCTCGGCGGCCGACCTGTCCCGGATGGAACGGCGCGCCGTCAGCGGCAGGAAGGCCGTCACCCGGGAGGTGCTGGACCGGTTCGTCACGGCGCTGCGCCGGCTCGACCGGCAGGTCGGCAGCCAGGCGCAGGACACGGCGCGGGCCCTGGTGCTGTACGCGTCCGACGACCTCGCGCTGCAGGACCTCGGCGAGGCGTTCCTGTCGTCGGCCCCCGAGGGGGAACCCGGCGAGCGGGCCCGCTGGGGCATCCGGCAGGTCGACCGCACGCCGCAGGAGATCGTCAGGGACGTCTCGCGGCTGCTGGCCCTCACCGGGCCCGCCATCGTCGCCGTCGACCAGATCGACGCGCTCGTCGCCCAGTCGCCCATCGCCACCGATCCGCTCGCCCGCGAGCCGGGCGAATCGGCCATGATCGAACGGATCGCCGGCGGGCTCATGGATCTGCGCGAGGTCACCCGGCGCACGCTCACCGTCGTCACCTGCCTGCCCGCGACCTGGACGCTGATCGAGAAGGTGGCCGTCGACACCGTACGGGACCGGTTCCGGCAGGCCGTGCAGCTCAAGACCCTGCCCGACGCGCAGACGGCGGCGCGGCTCGTGGCGCGGCGGTTCGAGGTGCAGTACGCCGCCGCCGGGTTCGAGCCGCCGTACCCGACCTGGCCCGTCCGGCCGGAGGCGTTCGAGCAGGCGCCCGGGTTCACGCCCCGGCAACTGCTCATCACGATCGACGACCACGTCCAGGGCTGCGTACAGGACGGGCAGGTCCGCGAGCTGACCCGGCTCACCGGATCCGGCACCGGCACGACGCGTCAGAGTCCCGTCCCCGACGCGGGCCTGCTCGCGGCGATCGACACGCGGTTCGCCCGGCTGCGCGACGCCGCCGAGCCGCCGGAGCTCGACGCCGCGACCGAGGACGTCATCGTCCCCGCGCTCCTCGCGGCGGGGCTGGCCGCCTGGGTCGGCGAACGCGGCGAAGCGGGCAAGGCGTTCAGCGTCGACCCGCCGCCCAGCGCCAAGCCGCCGCTGCACGCCCGGCTGCGGCACACGCTCGACGAGGAGACCGAGGACGAGGCGCACTGGGCGTTCCGCGCGGTCAGCGCCGCCCACGGGAACGCGGCGCTCAACCGGGTGCGCAAGGCGTCCGTCGCCGCCGGGCTGGATCCGCGCGTGCCCAAGCGGCGGCTCTTCCTGCTGCGCAACGCGCCCTGGTCTCCCGGGGTGCGCACCAAGGAGGCGATCGCGGCCTTCGAGCACGCCGGAGGGCGCACCCTGCCCGTGACGCGCGGCGACCTCAAGGTCCTGGCGGCGCTCAAGGCGCTGCTGGCCGAGAACCCGCCGGGGCTCGCTTCCTGGCTCACCACCCGCCGTCCCACGTCCGCCATCGCCTTCCTCACCCAAGCCCTCACCGGCCCCTGGACCGTTCCCCCCGAACCGCCCCAGTCCGATGCGTCCACACCCGGGGTGGCGCCGTCCGGTCCGGGCGGTGGCACGCCGGAGGCGCCCGCCCCCGCTCCTGGAGCGGCTGCGTCCGGTTCGGGTGGGGGCGCGCTGGGGGCGCCCGCTGCGGGAGGGGCGGGGCCGCAGACGGCCGCGCCCGCTCCCGTCGTGTCGGGTGTGCCCGTTTCCGGGGACTTCGGCGGTGGGGAGTACGTGGACGTCGGGGTGCGGGTGCAGTTGGAGGGGCTCAGGAAGCATGTGGCGATCTTCGCCGGCACCGGGTCCGGCAAGACGGTGCTGATCCGGCGGCTGGTGGAGGAGTGCGCGCTGCGGGGTGTGTCGGCCATCGTGCTCGACCCGAACAACGACCTGGCGAGGCTGGGGGACCGGTGGCCGGAGCGGCCGGAGGGCTGGGCGGAGGGCGACGAGCGCAAGGCGGAGGCGTATCTGGCGGGCACCGATGTGGTGGTGTGGACGCCGAGGCGGGCGGCGGGCCGGCCGTTGAGTTTCCAGCCGCTGCCCGACCTGGCCGGGGTGGCCGCCGATCCGGACGAGTTCGGCGAGGCGGTGGAGGCCGCGATGGCGGCCGTGGCCCCGAGGCTGAAGCTGACCGCGCAGACCGTGAAGGCGCAGCGCGGCCAGGCGGTGCTGCGCAAGGCGCTCGAATGGTACGGGCGGCGGGGCGGGACGACGTTGCGCGGCCTGGCCGGGATGCTGGCGGCGCTGCCGGAGGGCGTGAGCGAGCTGGCGGACGCGGAGCGCATCGCCGCGGATCTGGCCCAGTCGCTGCGGGCGGCGATGGACAACGATCCGCTGTTCGGCGGCGAGGGGACGCCGGTGGACCCTGGCCTGCTGCTGACGCCGCCGCCGGGCAGGCGGGCCCGCGTGTCGGTGGTGAGCCTGGCGGGCCTGCCGGGGGACGAGCAGCGGCAGAGCTTCGTCAGCCAGTTGCAGCTTGCGCTGTTCGCCTGGGTCAAGAAGAACCCGGCGGGTGACCGGCCGCTGGGCGGCCTGTTCGTGATGGACGAGGCGCAGACGTTCGCCCCGGCGGCCGGTGGTGTTACCGCGTGCCTGCGCAGCACGCTGGCGCTGGCGTCGCAGGCCCGCAAGTACGGGCTCGGCCTGGTCTTCGCCACGCAGGCGCCGAAGGGGCTGCACAACCAGATCCCCGGCAACGCCGCCACCCAGTTCTTCGGCCTGCTGAACGCGCCCATCCAGATCGGCGCGGCCCGCGAGATGGCGCGGGCGAAGGGCGGCGACGTGCCCGACGTGTCGCGGTTGCGGTCCGGGGAGTTCTACGTGGCGCTGGAGGGGCGGGGCCCGGTCAGGACGCGGGTGCCGATGTGCCTGAGCCACCACCCCAGGGCGCCGCTCACGACGGAGGAGGTCATCGCGCGGGCGGCACGGCCATCTCCCCCAGCTCCGACCAGCCGTCCTGCGCGATCGTCGTGTTGACGATCCGCGGGGTCTCCGCGAGGTGCGGCGGCAGCGTCCGCTGCGCCTCGCGGAAGTGGTCCGACCGGACGTGCGCGGCGCCGGCCTCGTCGTCGCGGAACGCCTCGACGAGCACGTACTCGTTCGGGTCGTCGAGGCTGCGCGACCAGTCGAACCACAGGCAGCCGGGCTCGGCCCGGGTGGCGGCGGTGAACTCGGCGGTGATCTCCGCCCACCTGGCGGCGGACTCGGGCAGTACGCGGAACTTCGCGGTGATGAAAATCATCGGGCCTCCTCAGGTCTCGGGGACGATCGTATGGCGGGTGGCCTGACCTGCCGTGACGCGCCCGGCGGAAAACTTCTCCGGTCGCGTGTCGATCCGGCGGCCGGTCGTTCGACGCGCTGGTGAGGGGGAGGTTCCCCCTCACGAGAGGACGACGTCATGCAGAAGGTCACGACATTCCTGTGGTTCGACGACCAGGCCGAGGAGGCGGCCACGTTCTACACCTCGCTCCTGCCGGACTCGCGGATCGTGGACGTCCAGCGGGTGCCGGGGGGCGCGGCGATGACGGTGACGTTCGAGCTGGCCGGGCAGCGTCACATCGCGCTGAACGGGGGACCGGGCAAGGAGTTCAGCGAGGCGACCTCCCTGTACGTGGACTGCGCGTCGCAGGAGGAGGTCGACGAGCTGTGGGCCCGGCTGACGGAGGGCGGCGAGGAGGGCCGGTGCGGCTGGCTCAAGGACCGCTACGGCCTGTCCTGGCAGATCATCCCGCGCGCCCTGCCGGACCTGATGGGCGGCCCGGACCCGGCGGTCGCGGCCAGGGTCGCGCAGGCCATGCTCGGCATGAACAAGATCGAGGTGAAGGGTCTGCTCGAAGCCGCCGCGGGCTGAGGTAAAACCTGTTGTCCCGGCGGCCGCCGATCTGGTGTGCTGCCGGGACACCGACGAGCGGAGGAGCTTCACGATGCGAGCCACAACCATGTCCCCCCAGCTGAGCACTTCCATCCACTCAGAGGACATGGCGGTTCGTGAAATTTCTGAATTTGGGCGTCCTTGCGCATATAGACGCCGGTAAGACCAGCCTGACCGAGCGGCTGCTGCACGCCGCCGGAGTCATCGACGAGCTCGGCAGCGTCGACGACGGCAACACCCAGACCGACTCCCTCGCCCTCGAACGCCGGCGCGGCATCACCATCAAGTCCGCCGTCGTCTCCTTCCCGCTGGGCGACGTGACGGTCAACCTCATCGACACGCCCGGCCACCCCGACTTCATCGCCGAGGTCGAACGGGTGCTCGGCGTGCTCGACGGCGCGGTGCTCGTCGTGTCCGCCGTCGAGGGCGTCCAGGCGCAGACCCGCGTGCTGATGCGGACGCTGCGGCGGCTCGGCATCCCCGTGCTGATCTTCGTCAACAAGATCGACCGGGGCGGGGCGCGCTGCGCGGGCGTGCTGCGCGACATCGCGGCCAAGCTCGCCCCGGCGAGCGTCGCGATGGGCGCCGTCACGGGCGAGGGCCGGCGCGACGCCCGGTTCGTCCCGTACGGGCCGGGCGACGCGGACGACGCCCTGGCCGAGACGCTCGCCGAGCACGACGACGCGCTGCTGGCCGCGTACGTGGAGGGCACGCCCGTCCCGTACCGGCGGCTGCGCCGGGCGCTGGCCGGGCAGACGCGGCGGGCGCTCGCGCACCCGGTGTTCCTCGGCTCGGCCATCACCGGCGCGGGCGTCCCCGAGCTGATCGGCGGCATCCGCGACCTGCTCCCGGCCGCGCGCGGCGACGCCGGCGGGCCGCTCTCCGGCACCGTGTTCAAGGTCGAGCGCGGGCCGGCCGGGGAGAAGGCCGCCTACGTGCGGCTGTTCTCCGGCACGGTCCGCGTACGGGACGTCGTGCCGTTCGGCGACGGCCGGGAGGGCAAGGTGACGTCGATCGCGCTGTTCGACCGGGGCTCGGCCGTCCGCGCCCCGGCCGTCGAGGCGGGGCGCATCGCCCGGCTGCACGGGCTCACCGAGGTGCGGATCGGCGACGCCGTCGGACGGCCCCCGCGGCTCGCCCGGCAGCACTTCGCGCCGCCCACGCTGGAGACCGTCGTCGTGCCGGGCGACCCGTCCGGCCGGGCCGCCCTGCACGCCGCGCTCTCCCAGCTCGCCGAGCAGGACCCGCTGATCAACCTGCGCCAGGACGACGTGCGCCAGGAGATCTCCGTCTCCCTGTACGGCGAGGTGCAGAAGGAGGTCATCCAGGAGACGCTGGCCGCCGAGTACGGGCTCGGCGTCACCTTCCGCGAGACCACCACGATCTGCGTCGAGCGCCCCGCGGGCACCGGCGCGGCCGTGGAGCTGATCGGCAAGGGCGGCAATCCGTTCCTCGGCACCGTCGGGCTGCGCGTCGAGCCCGCGCCGATCGGGTCAGGCGTGGACTTCAGGCTGGAGGTGGAGCTGGGCTCGATGCCGTACACGTTCATGCGGGCCGTCGAGGACACCGTCCGCGAGACCCTGGGCCAGGGGCTGTACGGCTGGCAGGTGCTCGACTGCGTGGTCACGCTCACGCACTCCGGCTACTGGGCCAGGCAGAGCAGCGCGCACGGCGGGTTCGACAAGAGCATGTCGAGCACCGCCGGAGACTTCCGCCACCTGACGCCGCTGGTGCTCATGGACGCGCTGAAGCGGGCCGGCACCCGCGTGTACGAGCCGATGCACCGCTTCGCGCTGGAGCTGCCGGCCGACGCCTCCGCCGCCGTGCTGGCCGAGCTGGCCCGCCTCGGCGGCGTGCCGGGCGCCGCCGGGCCCGCCGGGAGCGCGTACCGGGTGGACGGGGTGATCCCGGCGGCCCGGGTGCACGAGCTGGAGCAGCGGCTGCCGGGGCTCACCCGGGGGGAGGGGATGCTGGAGAGCGCGTTCGACTCCTACCAGGAGGTGCGCGGCCCCGCGCCCGCCCGGCCGCGCACCGACCACAACCCGCTCAACCGGAAGGAGTATCTGCTTCACGTGATCCGGCTCGTGTAGGTCCGGAAGTGCGATACAGTTGAGGAGTCGACGCGGGGTAGAGCAGTTCGGTAGCTCGTCGGGCTCATAACCCGAAGGTCGTAGGTTCAAATCCTTCCCCCGCTACTCTTCACGAGATCCCGTCCGGTTGGGCGGGATCTCGTCGTTTCCCGGCAGATACGCGCAGCGGGCCCCCGTCCGCACGGCGGCCCGCAGCTCCACGCCGATGACCGGGTCCGCCTCCGCGATCCGCGCCAGCGCCCGCCTGACCGCCTTGCCGACGGCGATCCTGGCCCGCTCCCCGCCGCCCGCCCGGTCCTCCTCGACCAGGTCGGCCGCCGGGACCTCCCGGCCCGGCCGCGCCACCAGGACGGCCAGGTGACGCATGCCGACGCTGTCGGCGACGAGCGTGCGCCGCCCGCCCAGCGTCACCCGCCACTGCCTGCCGTGCGGCTCGATCCGGCACGCGCCCGGCCCGGCGGGCAGCATCATGCCCAGCTCCCTGGCCTCCTCGGCGGCGGCCGACCGCTCCCGGCGGGCCGCCTCGTCGTCGAGGCCGTGGCGCAGCGCCAGCGCCTGCGCCAGCCGGTGCCGCGACAGCGCCGCGGCGGGCCGGTGGCCCAGCGCCACGTTGTCGCGCACCGCCGCGCGGAGCTCCGCCACCGCGCCGTCCACGTCGCCGGTCGTCAGCGCCGCCATCCCCAGCGAGTGCCGCACCGAGCCGAGACACGTCACGCCCGGCCCGGCCACAGCCGGCAGCCCCGCGTAGGGCGCCAGCAGCTCGCGGGCCCGCGCCGCCGTGCCCGTGTCACGCAGCAGGTACGCGGCCTCGGTCAGGAAGTAGAGCGTCGCCAGCCAGCTTCCCGAACGCGGCAGGTTCTGGCCGCGCAACCGGGCCAGCACCCCCGCCGCCGTCCGGTGATCGCCGGCCGTCGCGGCGGACACGGCCAGGCTCGCCGCCACCGCGTGGTCCACCGGGCTGAGCGTCGGCGACCCGGCCAGCTCGCGCAGCGACGGCACCAGCTCGCCCGCCCGCCCCTGGAACCAGCGGATCGCGCCGAGCTGCTCGCCGTACCAGCCGGGCGCGTCCACGTGCCCCGCCTCCGCGCCCCGCTGCGCGCACGCGCCCGCCAGCGCCTCCGCCTCCTCGAACCGGCCCGCCCGCGTCGCCAGCATCACCTCCGCCGCCCGCGCCACGAACCCGACCGCCAGATGGTCGCCCGCCGCCAGCGCCGCCCGCAGCTCCCGCAGCGACGGCTCCGCCTGCGGATCGGCCGCCTTGAACAGGTCGACCGTCCGCCACATCAGCCCCATGAGCAGGTCGCCGCGCCGCCCGGTGCGCGCCGCCACGCCCGTCAGCTCCGACGCCAGCGCCAGCCGCGTGCCCGCGTGGGCCGGGCCCAGCAGGCAGTGGTGCGCCAGGCTCAGCGCCTCCGCGAGCGCCACCGGGTCACCCGCCGCCCTCGCCTCCTCCAGCAGGCGCAGGGTCCCGGCGTGCTCGCCCGCCCGGTAGTCGTCCTCGCCGCGCATCCTGATCCGCAGCCGCAGCGCCAGCGGGGAGCGCGGGCCGACCAGCGCCAGCGCCCGCCGCTGCCGCGCCCGTACCGTCTCCTGACGCGGGCCCGGCCGGTGCTCCTGCACCCAGATCCCGCCCAGCCCGAGCGCCGCCCGCGCCAGCGCGGCACGGTCGCCGCTCGCCTCGGCCCGGCCGTGCGCCGCCTCGAAGCAGCGCCGCGCGGCCCGTAAGTCGCCCTCCTCGTACAGCGCCCGCTCGCCCGCGGTGATCGCGAACGCGCCGTCGTCACAGCGGGCCAGATCCACGCCCCCCACCGAACAGCCACCTCCCGGGAACGCGCGCGCACGCCATCCCAACAGGCCCCCCGCCCCCCGGCGCACACCACGCCTGCGCATCGTCGCACGGGGACGGGCGAAAAGGGTAGGCGCGCAGGTGTCATACGCTTGCGCACATGATTCGCCCCGCCACTCCCGACGACGTGCCCGTGATCAACCAGCTGGTCCGCGACCTGGCCGAATACGAGAAATCCCTGCACGAGGTCAAGCTCACCGACGAGCGGCTGAAGGACGCGCTGTTCGGCGACTCCCCGGCGGCGTACGCCCACGTCGCCGAGAGCGACGGGCAGGTCGTCGGCTTCGCGCTGTGGTTCCTCAGCTTCTCCACCTGGACCGGGACGTACGGGATCTATCTGGAGGATCTGTACGTTCGGCCGGAGAGCCGGGGCGGCGGGCACGGCAAGGCGCTCATGACGGAGCTGGCCCGCATCGGCGTCGAGCGCGGCTACGAGCGGTTCGAATGGTCGGTGCTCGACTGGAACCAGCCGTCGATCGACTTCTACCGGTCGATCGGCGCCGAGCCGTGCGACGAGTGGATCCGCTACCGGCTCTCGGGCGACGCCCTGACGACCTTCGCCGGTCAGTCCCGGTAGCCGGTCAGTCCCGGTAGATCGTCAGCTCGTAGGAGTAGCGGTCGGCCCGATAGAGCGACAGCGCGCGCTCGACCGCCCGGCCGCGCGCGTCGTAGGCCGTCCGCTGCACCAGGAACGCCGGCGAGAACGCCGCCACCCGCAATTCCCGCGCGTCGGCCGGGTCCAGCACCGTCGCCCTGATCGTCTGCTCGGCCCGGCGCGGAGCCAGCCCGTGCCCGGCCAGCTCCTCGTACAGCGAGCCGCGCAACGCCTCGCCCAGCGCGCCCGGCACCAGCGCCGACGGCAGGTAGGAGTGCTCCAGGCAGATCGGCTCGCCGTCGGCCGTACGCACCCGCCGCACGTGCAGCACCTCGGCCGATGGGCTGATGCCCAGCGCGTAGCCGACCTCCGCCCCGGCCGGGATGCGTTCCTCCGTCACCGCCAGCGACCCCGGCCGCAGCCCCCGCGCCCGCATGTCCTCGCTGAACGAGGTCAGCTCCACCGATTTGGCGATGCGCGGCTCGCTCGCGAACGTCCCCGAGCCCTGCACCCGGTAGACGCGGCCCTCCCGCTCAAGCTGGTCGAGCACCAGCCGCACCGTCAACCGGCTCGCCCCGAACTCCTCCGCCAGACTGCGCTCGGTCGGCAGCCGGTCGTGCGGCGCCAGCTCGTCGCCCAGCAGCGAGAGCAGATGCCGGCGCAGCCGTGCCGACTTGCCCTCCGCCTCCTCGTTCACAGCGGGCAGTCTAGCCCTCCCCAGAATTGGGCTATACCATTTCGCCGAGCGAATCCCCCTTGTCGTGGGGGATCAGGTGGATTGGGCTATACAACCATGCTGGAACAGATCCGGGGCGGCCTCGTCGTCTCCTGCCAGGCGCCCGACGGGCACCCGCTGCGCGACCCCGAGACCATCGCCCGGCTCGCCCGCTGCGCCGAACTCGGCGGCGCCGCCGGGCTCCGGATCAACTCCGCCGCCGACATCCGCGCCGTCCGGCGCCACACCGCGCTCCCGGTCATCGGCCTGCACAAGATCCCGTACGCGCACCGCCACCTCATCACCCCCACCCTCGGCCTCGCCCGCGACCTGGCGGCGGCCGGGGCCGCGATGGTCGCCGTCGACCTGACCCGCGAATCGCCCGCCGACGCCGAGCTGGTCGCGGCCGTGCGCGCGTTCGTGCCCGTGATGGCCGACGTCTCCACCCTCGACGAGGGCCTCGCCGCCTGGGACGCGGGCGCCGCCGTGGTCGGCACCACCCTGTCCGGCTACACCGCCGCCCAGCTCCCCACGCCCGACGACCCCGACCTCGCCCTCGTCGCCGCCCTCGCCGGGCACGGCGTGCGGGTCGTCGCCGAGGGGCGCTACCGGACCGAGGACCAGGTACGGCGCGCGTTCGAGGCCGGGGCGTGGGCCGTCGTGGCCGGCGGCGCGATCACCGACCCGGTGTCCCTCACCGCCCGCCTCACCCACGCCACCCCGGCAGCCTCCCGATGACGGCGAACCGGCCAGGCGACCTGTCCTGGGACCGCGGTGGGGAGCCGGGCACCCGTTCCGAGGCGCCCGGCGTCGGCTCCCGGGCTTCCAGCGGTGGTGGCGGGGCGCTGGCCGTGGCGGTGGACATCGGCGGCACCAAGATCGCGGCCGGGCTGGTGGACGCCGCCGGGCGGCTGACCGGCGAGCGGCGCACGCCCACCCCGGCGGCCGACGGCGGCGAGGCCATCATGGCAGCCGTCCTGGACTGCGTCCGGCCCCTGCTGGCCCTCGGCGGTGACCGGGTGGTGGCGTGCGGCATCGCGACGGCCGGCGTGGTCGACGCCGGCGGACGCATCTCCAGCGCCACCGACCTGCTCACCGGCTGGGCCGGCACCGACGTCAGGTCCATCGCCGGGCACGCCCTCGGCCTTCCGGTGGCCGTGGTGAACGACTGCCACGCCGCCGGAACCGCCGAAGCCCGCCTCGGCGCCGCCCGGGGCGCCCGCACCGCCCTGGTCGTCGCCGTCGGCACCGGCATCGGCGGCGCCCTGGTGACCGGCGGCACCACGTACCCCGGCCCCACGGGCACCGCGGGCGCCCTCGGCCACCTCCCCGCCCCGGCCTCCGCCCTGGTCGCCGGTCGCAAGTGCTCGTGCGGCGCGACGGACCACATCGAAGCCCACGCCTCAGGCCCCGCGATCGAGCGCACGTACCACGAACTGACAGGCCGCGAGCTGACCGGCGACCGCCTTGACCTGGCCGCCATCGCCGCCCTGGCCCGATCCGGCGACCCGCGCGCCACCCAGGTGATCACCACCGCCGCGACCCTCCTGGGCCGTACGCTCGCGGGCGCCGCCAACCTCCTGGACCCCGACGTGATCGTGATCGCGGGCGGTGTCTCGCGACTCGGCCCCCTCCTGCTGGACCCGCTCCGCCTGGCCTACCGCGCCGACGCCCTGCCCGGCCCCCGCCGCGCCCCGATCCACCCGGCGGCCCTCACCGACCAGGCGGGCCTCATCGGCGCCGGCCTGACCGCCCTCCCCCCACCCTCCTGACCAGCCCGTCCTGGCCGCAGCAGGCCGAGATCCGGGCAACCACCCGCCCGTACGGACCGCGCCCGTACGGACCGCCCCCCGTACGTACGAGCTCTCGTCCGTACGGGGGCGCGCGCCCGTACGGACCGCCCCGCGCCTCGTGGGCCGCCCCCGCGCCGAGCTCGCCCGAACGGTCGTCTCCCAGGGGCGGCTCCCGTAACTGCGGACGGGCCTCGGCGGGGCGTGGTGGCGGCCCGGGGCCGGTTAGGATGCCGCGCATGCCGCGTCCCCCCGCTCTTCGGCTGGCTGCCGGGCTGCTCGCCGTGTTCTGGCTGGGTCTCGCCGGCGGCGCCGTGCTCGTGTGGGGGACCGCCGCCGCGCCGTTCGAGATCTTCGCCGGGGTGTTCTGGAGCTCGGTCTGGTGCTTCTGGCTCGCCCGGGTGTGGCTGGGCGGGCCGATGGCGATCGGGCTGATGCGCGTGGCGGTGCTCGGGATCGGCTCGGTCCTGCTCGTGGGCGTGGTGCTCGCCGCAGGGATCTCCGGTGGCGGGGTGTATCCGTCGCAGGGGATCGGGGCCGGGGCCGCGCTGTGCGGCGTCGCGGGCGGGCTGCTGCTGGGGCGCGAGGACGTCAAGCGGTGGAGCCGTTCCACGACCAGGGTGCGGGTGGTGCGGCAGCCGCCTGACGGGACCGCGTTCGACCTGCGGGGCGCCGCGCTCAGGCAGGGCCGGGGGATGTTCGGCTGCCTGATGCTCGTCATCTCCGTCGCCGTGCTGGTCGTCGTCGGGGTGATCGGCGCGACGCTGCCCGAGGACCGGGGGGTGGACGCGCCGGACTACCTCGCGTTCATGGCCGGCGTGGTGCTCGTCGTGATCATCGGCATCGCCGGATATATCCGGATCAATCTGCGCGCCAAGGCCCTGGGCGTCCTGACCGTCACCGAACGCGGCATCAACGAGCGCCCCTGGCCCAGAATCCGTTCGGCCGCCCTCTCGTACACCGGCGAAGCGAAGACCGTCGACGGCGTCCGCCGCTACCCGGGGGCCCGGCTCGACCTGTCGTTCCACGACGAGCCCGGCGAGCGCCACCTCGCCCTGCCCGGCGACGCCCACCTGCACGGCTCGATCGCGGCGGCCCTGGCCACGCACTGCCCCGAGGGCACGTTCCTGGGCTGGGTGCCACGTACCACCCGATGACCGTCCGCGCCGGGCCGGTGACCGTGCCGCCGCGTCGCCCCCGCCCGCCACCTCGGGAGACGCGGAACCGACCGGCTCCGCCACGCCCTGACCCGCCTCCGCGAGATCACCGACCCCTACCGCTGACCTTCCTCCAGAGCCGCCTCGATGCCCGCGACGAGCGTGCGCAGGCCGTGCTCGAACGCCTCTTCACCCAGCGGGCTGTCCCCTTCGCGCAGCGCCGCCGCCAGCGTCTCGCCGGGCGGCCCGGCCGGCTGTCCGCTCTCGGGACGTTCCGCCTGCTCCTGCAGCACGAACCCGTTGACGTAGTGGGTGACGTGGGTGATCGCCCGCAACGCGAGCACCGGCCCGAACCCGCGCCTGACCAGCTCCGCCAGCTCCTCGTCGAACCTCGCGACCGTCTCCGCGCCGAGCCGCGTGGCCCCGGCGACGATGCGGGCGCTGTCGCGGTGCGCGAGCAGGCAGCGCCGGTACGCGCGGGCGCGCCGGGCCAGCCACTCCTGCCACGTCTCGTCCGCGCCCGGCGGCCCCATGCCCGCCGCCAGCACGATCGCGTCGGCCATCCCGTCCAGAAGCTCCTGCTTGGTGCGGATGTGCCAGTAGAGCGCCGGTGACCGCACGCCCAGCTCGGCGGCCAGCCTGCGCACGGTCAGCCCGTCGAGCCCGACCTCGTCCAGCAGCCGCAACGCGGTCTCGACCAGCACCTGTGGGGACAGCGCGCCCCGCCTGTTCTCACCCATCGACGCCCTACCTTAGCAATGCTAAAGTCGCCCTTAGCGTTGCTAAGGAGGCGCCGTGCTCACCATCCCCACCCCCGACGGCGCCGGCATACACGCCACCGACGAGGGCCGTGGCCCCGCCGTCCTCGTGGTGCACGCGGGCCTGGACGACGGTTCGCAATGGCACAAGGTCGCCCGCCTGCTCAGCCCCCGCCACCGGGTCGTCCGGATCCACCGCCGCCAGTACCGCCTCGACCTGCGCCCCCGCTGCACCATGGCCCAGGAGGCCGACGACGTCCGCGTGGCGGCGGCGGCACTCGGCGGCCCGGTGCTGCTCGCCGGCCACTCCTCTGGCGGCGTCGCCGTCCTGGAGGCGCTCGCCGCCGCCCCCGGCGCGTTCGCGGGCGCGGTCCTCTACGAACCCCCCATCGTCACCGGCCCCCCGCTCGGCGGCGAGGCCACCGCCCGCACCCGCGCCCTCGCCGACGCCGGCCGCCCCGGCAAGGCCATCGAGATCTTCGTCCGCGACGTCGTCGGCATCCCGCCGTTCGCCTCCCGCCTCGTCGGCCTGTACGTGGCGGCCGCGCCCAGGATGCGGGCCCTGGCGCCCCGGCAGATCGACGACCTCGAGGCGATCGACGACCTCGGCGACCGCCTCGACGCGTACGCCGCCATCGACGCCCCCGTCGTCCTGCTCGGCGGCGACCGCAGCCCCGCCCACCTGGCCGCCCGCCTCGACGCCCTCGAACGCCGCCTCCCGAACGCCCGCCGCGTCACCCTGCGCGGCCAGGGACACAGCGCCCACCTCCGCGCCCCGGCCGAGGTCGCCCACGTCATCGAAACCCTCGCCACGGAAGTCCTCACCGCCCCCGGGAATGCGTAGGCCCCAGGAATCGGCTCCGCACCGAGCCGATCGCAACGGTTCGCCTACACTGTGAGATGTGAGTGCCGCGCCGGAAGAGTATGAGGACATGCATCGGCTGGTCGACCGGCTGACGGCGGATCAGCTGCGCGAAGTCCGCGCCCACACGCTGAGGCTCGTGCACGGCGCCGGCTCCGACGGCGACACCCACTGGCCCCCGGCCTGGTTCGCCTCCATCACCACCGACCGCGACGATAATGCCGAACGCGCTGAAGAGATCTTGAGCGAGGGGTACGGTCTTGACGCGTGATCGTCGTCGATACCGGCCCCATCGTCGCTGCCGCCATCAGTAACGACCGCAAGCACACGGCGTGCGTGAGGATATTCGAGCGGCTGTATCGCGAACGGCGCGACCTCCTGGTGCCGAGCTTCGTCGTCGGCGAAGCCTGCTACATGCTCGCCCGGCTCGGGAGCGCCAAGGTCGAGGCGACGTTCCTGCGTTCGCTCCAGCAGGGTGGGTTCACCGTCGTGGACCTGGGGCCCGCTGATCTTGAACGGATCGCCGTGCTGGTGGAACGGTATGCGAGTCTGCCCCTCGGCGCAGCCGACGCCTCGGTGGTCACCGTCGCAGAACGTCTTCACATCGCCGAAGTCTTCACGCTGGACGTCAGAGACTTCTCCGTGGTGCGACCAGCCCATGCCAGCGCGCTGAGCATCGTCACTCCAGACACGACAAGGCGCCGGTGACCCTCGCCTGATTTGCCCGGACAGCTCCAGGAGACCGGATCCTGCGGCCGTCGGTCCCGTATGTTCAGCGTTCCGGGTCGGCCGAGTGTGTCGCGCTGCCGGGGGATCAGCGCCAGGGGGTCCAGGCGGGGTGGAGGGGGATGCCGTCCACCAGGTTCGCGCCCCTGTGGACGTGCACGGTCGCGGGCTCGTCGCCCAGGACGCCCACGAGGCAGAGATGCAGCGGCGAGATCTCCTGCACGGCGCTCGACGACGCCGTCTCGCAGACGACCGAGGTGACCGAGGCGGAGAGCCGGAGCTCGAACAGGCGCAGCGGAGCCTCCGCACCACCCCTGAAATCTTGGTCCGAGATCCACGTCTCGGCCATGCCGAGCAGCGCCGCGTCCGGCGGGCCGGGGGAGGGGGAGAAGACGTCCGGGTAGCCGCTGGAGCCGGAGGAGACGCCCAGGTCCCGCCAGGCGCCCTCGTCCGTGCGCACTGCGACGGCGATGTCCGAGGCCAGCACGCCGTCACGCCTGTGCCGTACGGAGAGCACCGCGCCGAGCCCCTCGGTCCGCCACCTCGCGACCGCCACCACCGAACCAGGCTGAGGCAGCCGCGCGGGCGGCAGCGTGGCGGCGACGAGAGCCGCGGTCAGGGGTGAGGTGTGTGGCATCGCTGTGTCCCGCCAGGTTTGGTTCCATGAGCAACGGACAATCATGCCAGGGAGTCCGAGGCCGTGATCTTGCGGGAGCGGGTAGGTCTCGTCCCGGGTATGCGGGTTCGACGCCTGCCGTGCCGAAACGGCCAAGGGTGCGGCGAAAGCCGGGAAGACGTCCGAACGAAGTGAGGTCCTTGGGGGTTGGCGACCACGGAATCGGTCAGCGGGTGGGGGAGCAGGCCATGTCCGGTGAAGGACATGGCCTGCCTGGTGTTCACACGCCGGCGCCTGCCCGGATCCTCTCCGACTGGCGGCCGGTGTGGCCGTACATCTCCTCCTCCGTCTGCGCGTCCGGCCCGTGGGTCTCCTCGATGCGGAGCGCCACGCCCATGCAGAACAGCGTCGGTGCCCACTGGCCGATGAAGATCCCCCACCGGTCGGCGCGGTCCATGCCCGCGTTCTCGACGTTCTTGGACGTCATCCAGGTGGCGAAGGCCAGCCCAATGGAAGCGATACCGGCCAGATAGCAGTGGTTTGACTTAATGCCCATCTTGTGGAGCGTTTTGATCATGATTCCCCCCTTGCTGTGATGCTGTTACCCCGCGTGACCTTCCGTAATCGTTCCTGATGGCTGGGGGAGGGAGGCTCGGCCGGCGCGTTCCGACAGGGTGCGGAAGGCGGCCAGGAGCTCGGGCGGGCCGTCGACGTGGAAGTCGGCGTCGAGCATGAGGATGTGCAGCGCGAGCCGCATCGGCGTGTCGCCGCCCGCGTGGACCGCGCAGGCGTGGTCGCCGCGCGGCTCGACGGCGACGGACGGGGGCAGCAGGGCGCGGACGACGGCGACGGGCGCGTGCACGGTGACGGTCGCGCGGTGCCGCATGAGCGCCGTGTCGACGCCCTGCGGCACCACGTCCGCCGGCGGCGCGGCGCGCGGGGTGAAGCGGGGGCCGTGCGGGGTGCGTACCGTCATCCGGTCGACCCGGAAGGTGCGCCAGCCGGCACGGTGCACGTCCCAGGCGATCAGGTACCAGCGCCGTCCGGTGTATACGAGCTTGTACGGTTCGACGTCGCGGACGCGTCCGTCACCGGTGTGGGTGCGGTAGTCGAACCGGAGCCGGTGCCGGTCGCGGCAGGCGGCGGCGACGGCCGTCAGCGTGCCGGTGGCGACGGGCGTGCCGGGCGGCCGGAGCGACACGGTGTGCCGGTGCAGCGCCTGGACGCGGTGGCGCAGGCGGGCGGGGAGTACCTGTTCGAGCTTGACCAGGGCGCGCAGCGCGGTCTCCTCGAACGCCCCGGCGGTGCGCAGCGCGACGGCGACGGCGACGGCCTCCTCGTCGTCGAGCAGCAGCGGCGGCAGCTTGGCGCCCGCGCCGAGCCGGTAGCCGCCGGCGACGCCGGGCGCGGCGTGCACCGGGTAGCCGAGGCTGCGCAGTTTGCCGATGTCGTAGCGGACGGTGCGCGGGCTGACCTCCAGCCGTTCGGCCAGCTCGGCGCCGGTCCAGTCGGCCCTGGCCTGGAGCAGTGAGAGCAGGCGCAGCAGCCGCGCGGAGGTTCCCAGCATGCCCGCATTCAATCCAGGCAAGGACTTTGCCACAAGGGCTGCGACGGTGGGGTCATGAGCGAAGAGATCAGGGACTTCCGCATCGACATCCCCCAGGCGGACCTGGACGACCTGCGCGAGCGGCTGGGCCGGGCCCGGCTGCCGGTGCAGACGCCGGGGGCGGGGCCGGAGCGCGGCCTGCCGGTCGCCGCGCTGGCGGAGCTGGCCGAGCACTGGGCCACGGCCTACGACTGGCGCCTGCACGAGAAGCGGCTCAACGCCCTTCCGCAGTACGTCACCACGATCGACGGCCAGGTCATCCACTTCCTGCACGTCCGCTCGCCGGAGCCGGACGCCACGCCGCTGGTCCTGACGCACGGCTGGCCGGGCTCGGTGGTGGAGTTCCTGGACGTGATCGGCCCGCTGACCGACCCGAGGGCGCACGGCGGCGACCCGGCCGACGCCTTCCACCTGGTCGTCCCGTCGCTGCCGGGGTTCGGCTTCTCCGCGCCGCTGGCCGGCCCGGGCTGGACGCTGGAGCGGATCGCCCGCGCCTGGGCCACGCTGATGGCCAGGCTCGGCTACGACCGCTACGGCGCGCAGGGCGGCGACTGGGGGTCGGGCGTGTCGCGGGAGCTGGGCCGGGTCGACGCCGGGCGCGTGATCGGCGTGCACGTGAACTACCTCATGACCTTCCCCCACGGCGACCCGGCGGAGCAGGCCGAGCTCGGCGAGGAGGACCAAGCCAGGCTGGCCGGGCTGGAGCGCTTCACGGGCGAGCTGGGCGGCTACCTGGCGATCCAGTCGACCCGGCCGCAGACGCTCGCGTTCGGGCTGGCCGACTCGCCGGTGGGGCAGCTCGCCTGGATCGCGGAGAAGTTCGCCGAGTGGACCGAGAACGGCGTGGACCGCGACCGGCTGCTCACGAACGTGTCGCTCTACTGGCTGACGAACACGGCCGACTCGGCGGCGCAGATCTACTGGGAGTTCGCGCACGCGTGGAGCATGCCGGAGCGCTCGCCGACGCCGACGGGCGTGGCGGTGTTCGCCCACGACTACGTCAAGCCGGTCCGCGCGCTGGCCGAGCGGACCGACACGATCGTGCACTGGTCGGAGTTCGCGCACGGCGGGCACTTCGCCGCGCTGGAGCAGCCGGAGGCGCTCACCGAGGACGTGCGGACCTTCTTCCGGGCCCTTCGGGGCTGATTACCAGCATGTTTCCGGCGTGACGCATATGTATTGCGTGTTGCCCGGGTGAGTCACATGTAACCGGCGCACAGCCACGGACCGTCCATGTGCGTAACGCCGGGTTCCTACGTTCGACCTCACCAGAACGTAGGAGGAACGATGACGCGCTGGATCGCCGAGTGGCATCCCGACGACGCGGCCTTCTGGCAGCACACGGGCCGGAAGGTCGCCCGCCGGAACCTCGTCTTCTCGATCCTGGCCGAGCATCTCGGCTTCACCGTCTGGACGCTCTGGAGCATCGTGGCCGCCCGGATGGGCGCCTACGACTTCTCGACCGACCAGCTCTTCTGGCTCGTGGCGGTGCCGAACCTGGTCGGCTCGGCGCTGCGGGTGCCGTACACGTTCGGACCGGCCAGGTTCGGCGGGCGCAACTTCACGGTGGCGAGCGCGCTGCTGCTGATCGTCCCGGCGGTGCTGCTCGGCGTGGCGGTGAGCAGCCCGGACACCCCGTACTGGGCGTTCCTGGCCATCGCGGCCGTCGCCGGCGTCGGCGGCGGGAACTTCGCCTCCAGCATGGCCAACATCACCTACTTCTACCCGCGCGCCCGCCAGGGCGTGGCGCTCGGGCTGAACGCGGCGGGCGGCAACATCGGCGTCAGCTCGGTGCAGCTCGTGATGCCGCTGGTGATCGGGGCGTTCGGGCTGGCGGCGGCGGGCTGGTTCTGGGTGCCGTTCATCGTGGTGGCCGCCGGCTGCGCCTACTTCTTCATGGACAACCTGTCCAGCGCCAAGGCGAGCCCGCGCGAGCAGCTCGCGGTGGCGGGCCGCGCCCAGACGTGGATCCTGTCGTTCCTGTACGTGGGCACGTTCGGCTCGTTCATCGGCTACGCGACGGCGTTCCCGCTGCTGAGCATGAGCCTGTTCCCGGACGCGCCGTGGGCGGCGGTGGCGTTCGCCGGGCCGCTGGCCGGGTCGCTGATCAGGCCGGTGGGCGGCTGGCTGGCCGACCGGCTCGGCGGCGCGCCGGTCACCCTGTGGAACTTCGCCGCCATGGGCGCGGGCGTCGTGCTCGTCTGGCTCGCCTCGGCGTCCGGCGGCTTCTGGCCGTTCTTCCTCGCCTTCCAGGTTCTCTTCCTGACGGCCGGGATCGGGAACGGGTCCACGTACCGGATGATCCCGGCCATCTTCCAGGCCAAGGCGGTCGCCGAGCGCGGCACCGGCGAGGAGGCGCTGCTGCACGGCAGACGGCAGGCGTCGGCGGCCATCGGGATCATCTCCGCGGTCGGCGCGCTCGGCGGGTTCCTCATCAACCGGGCGTTCGGCATGTCGTTCGCCGCGACGGGCAGCCCGGCGGTGGCGCTCGCCGCGTTCGGCGCCTTCTACGCCGCCTGCTTCGCGCTGACCTGGTGGTGCTACACGCGCACCGTGGGCGTGACCCGGATCGCCTCCCTCGCCCATGCGCGGGTGTGAGCGATGACCACCGTCGACACCCACTGCCCGTACTGCGCACTGCAGTGCGGGATGGCGATCGGCGCCGAGGGGACCGGGATCACGATCACCCCCCGGGCCGACGTCCCGGCCAACGCCGGCGGCGCGCTCTGCCAGAAGGGCTGGACCGCCGCCGAGCTCCTCACCAACGGTGAGCGGCTGACCGGCCCGCTCCTGCACGGGAACCCGGTGTCCTGGGAGGAGGCGCTCGACCACGTGGCGGCGCGCCTCATCGCTCTCAGGGACGAGCACGGCCCCGACGCCGTGGCCGTGTTCGGCGGGGGCGGGCTCACCAACGAGAAGGCGTACCTGCTCGGCAAGCTCGCCCGGGTCGCGCTCGGCACCAGCCAGATCGACTACAACGGCCGCTTCTGCATGTCGTCGGCCGCCGCCGCGTCGATCCGCGCGTTCGGCATGGACCGGGGGATGCCGTTCCCCGTCACCGACCTGGCCGGGGCCGACGTGGTGCTGCTGGCGGGCGCGAACCCGGCCGAGACGATGCCGCCGTTCGTGCGCCACCTGGAGGGCGCGCGGCTCGTGGTGATCGACCCGCGCCGCACCGCGACCGCCCGGCTGGCCTGGCTGCACCTGCGGCCCGCGCCCGGCACCGACCTGGCGCTCGCGCTCGGCCTGCTGCACCTGGCCGTGGCCGAGGACCTGGTCGACGCCTCGTACGTGGCCGGGCGCACGACCGGGTTCGAGGCCGTGCGCACCTCGCTGGCCTCCTGGTGGCCCGAGCGGGTCGAGCGCGTCACCGGCGTGCCGGTCCAGCGCATGCGCGAGGCCGTGCGCGCGCTGGCGTTCGCGAGGAACGCGTACGTGCTCACCGGGCGCGGCGCCGAGCAGCACGCCAAGGGCACCGACACCGTGAGCGCGTTCGTCAACCTGGCGCTCGCGCTAGGCCTGCCCGGCAGGCCCGGCTCCGGGTACGGGTGCCTCACCGGGCAGGGCAACGGCCAGGGCGGCCGCGAGCACGGGCAGAAGGCCGACCAGCTCCCCGGCTACCGCAGGATCGACGACCCGGCGGCGCGCGAGCACGTCGCGGGCGTGTGGGGGGTGCGGCCGGAGGACCTGCCGGGGCCGGGACGGTCGGCGTACGAGCTGCTGGACGCGCTGGGGACGCCCGGCGGGCCGCGCGCGATGCTGCTGTTCGGCTCCAACCCCGTCGTGTCCGCGCCGGATTCGTCCAGGATCGCCGCCCGGCTGCGGGCGCTGGACCTGCTCGTCGTCTGCGACGTGGTGATGTCGGAGACGGCGGCGCTGGCCGACGTGGTGCTCCCGGTCACCCAGTGGGCCGAGGAGACCGGCACGATGACGAACCTCGAAGGCCGCGTCCTGCTGCGCCGCCGGGCGCTCGCGCCGCCGCCCGGCGTCCGCGGCGACCTGGAGGTGATCGCCGGGCTGGCCCGCCGGCTCGGCCACGACTTCGCCGACGACCCCGCCGAGGTGTTCGAGGAGCTGCGCCGCGCCAGCGCCGGCGGCACGGCCGACTACGCGGGCATCACCTACGAGCGGATCGCCGGCGAGACCGGCGTGTTCTGGCCCTGCCCGGAGCCGGGGCACGCCGGCACGCCCCGGCCGTTCCTGGACTCCTTCCCCACGCCCGACGGCCGGGCCAGGTTCGTGCCCGTCGAGCACCGGCCCCCGGCCGAGGAGGTCGACGACGACTACCCCGTCCATCTGACGACGGGCCGCGTGCTCGCCCACTACCAGAGCGGCGCGCAGACCCGCAGGATCGCCTCCCTGACCGCCGCCTCGCCGCACCCGTACGTGGAGCTCCACCCCGACCTGGCCGAACGGCTGGCGATCGAGGCGGGCGACCTGGTGCGGGTGACCAGCAGGCGCGGCACGGACGAGGCGGTGGCCAGGATCAGCGACGCGATCAGGAGCGACACCGTGTTCATGCCCTTTCACTGGGAGGGGGCGAACCGGCTGACCAACCCCGCGCTCGACCCCGCGTCCCGGATGCCGGAGTTCAAGGTCTGCGCCGTACGGGTGGAGCGGGTCTCATGAGGCTCGTCGTGGTCGGCAACGGCATGGCCGGCTCCCGGCTGGTCGGCGAGGTCCGGGCGCGCGACCCGCGGATGACGATCACCGTGTTCGGCGCCGAGCCCGGCCGCCCCTACAACCGCGTGCTGCTGTCGAACGTGCTCGCCGGCAAGGCCAGGCCCGAACAGCTCAGCCTGCACGACCTGTCCTGGTACGCCGCCAACCGGGTCGAGGCCGTGCTCGGCGGCGAGGTCGCCTGGATCGACCGGGAGGCCCGCGCCGTGCACACCACCGACGGCCGCCGCGAGCCGTACGACCTGCTCGTGCTCGCCACCGGCAGCGAGGCGATCGTGCCGCCGATCCCCGGCGTGGCGCGGGCCGTCCCGTTCCGCACGCTCGACGACTGCGAGCGCATCCTCAAGGCCGCCGAGCACAGCCGCCGCGCCGTCGTCGTCGGCGGCGGGCTGCTCGGCGTCGAGGCCGCCCGCGGGCTGGCCGGGCGCGGCCTGCCCGTGACGCTGCTGCACCTGGCCGGCCATCTGATGGAACGCCAGCTCGACGCCGAGGCCGGGCTGCTGCTCGGCGAGACGCTGGCCGGGCTCGGCGTCGAGACCCGCACCGGCGTGTCCGCCGCGTCCGTCGAGGAGACGGGCGTCCGGCTGGCCGGCGGCGAGCTCGTCGAGGGCGACCTGGTCGTGCTCGCCTGCGGCGTCCGCCCGCTGACCGCGCTCGCCGCCGAGGCCGGGCTGGAGGTGCGGCGCGGCGTCGTCGTGGACGACGAGCTGCGCACCGACGACCCGTCGATCTTCGCGATCGGCGAGTGCGCCGAGCACGACGGCACCGTGTACGGGCTGGTCGCGCCCGCCTGGGAGCAGGCGTCCGTGGCCGCCGACGTGATCACCGGGGGCAAGGCGCGCTACCGGGGCTCGCGCCTGGTCACCCGGCTCAAGGCGAGCAGCGTCGAGCTGGCCGCCATGGGCGAGACCCAGCTCACCGACGAGCACGCCGAGGTGGTCCGCTTCAGCCACCGCGCCAGGGGCACCTACCGCAAGCTCGTCATCCGCGACGACCGCCTGGTCGGCGCGATCCTGCTGGGCGACAGCGACGCCGTCGGCACGCTCACCCAGCTCTTCGACCGCGGCGGGCCGGTGCCCGGTGACCGGGCCGGCCTGCTGTTCCCCGGGCTGTCGGCCGCGCCGGTCGCCGACAGCCCGGTGCTCATGCCCGACGCGGCCAAGGTGTGCCAGTGCAACAACGTGACCAAGGGCCAGATCAGGGCCTGCTGGGAGGCGGGCGCCAGGGACGTGGCCGGGGTGGCCGCCGCCACCCGCGCCACGACCGGCTGCGGCACCTGCCGTGACGCCGTCGCGGGCATCGTCGGCTGGCTGTGCGAACAGGAAGGGGTCTCCGCATGAAGAAGATCGTCGTGGCCGGGTTCGGCCCGGCAGCACACCGGCTCGTGGAGGCGCTGCTCCAGCGCGGCTTCGACGGGCGCGTCACGGTCATCGGGGAGGAGCCCCGCCCGGCCTACGACCGGGTGGCGCTGACCTCGTACCTGTCGGGCGTGAGCGCCGAGGACCTCGCCTACCCGGTGCCGTCCGGGGCGGTGACCAGGCTGAACAGCCGCGTCACCGGCATCGACCGGCAGGCCCGCGTGGTCACCGTCGAGGGCGGCGAGCCGGAGCCGTACGACGTGCTCGTGCTCGCCACCGGGTCGGCGCCGTTCGTGCCGCCGGTGCCGGGGGCCGGGCACGCCTTCGTCTACCGCACGATCGACGACCTGGACGCGATCCGGCTGGCCGCCAAGGAGGCCGCTGACGGCGTCGTCGTCGGCGGCGGGCTGCTCGGCCTGGAGGCGGCCGACGCGCTGCGCTCCCTCGGCCTGCGCACCCACATCGTCGAGATGAGCCCGTGGCTCATGCCCCGCCAGGTCGACGAGGGCGGCGGCTCGGTGCTCAGGTCGCACATCGAACGGCTCGGGCTGAGCGTGCACGCCGGCTCGGGCGTCCAGGAGATCGTCACCGACGACCGGGGCCGGGTGGCCGGCCTGCGCACGCCCGGCGGCACGCTGATCGAGGCCCAGGTCGTCGTCTTCTCCGCCGGCATCAGGCCGCGCGACGAGCTGGCCAGGGCCTGCGGGCTGGAGGTGGGGGAGCGCGGCGGCGTCGTCGTCGACCCCGGCATGCGCACCTCCGACCCGTCGATCTACGCCATCGGCGAGTGCGCGCTGGCCGGCGGCATGGTGTACGGGCTCGTCGGGCCGTGCTTCACCATGGCCGAGGTCGCCGCCGACCGGATCATGGGCGGCGACGGCACGTTCGACGGCGCCGACCTGTCCACCAAGCTCAAGCTGCTCGGCGTCGAGGTCGCCCAGTTCGGCGCCATGACCGGGGCGCTCGACGTCACCTACATGGACCCGGTCGCCGGCGTCTACAAGAAGCTGTTCATCAGCGACGACGCCCGGACCCTGCTCGGCGGCATCTGCGTCGGCGACGCCGCCCCGTACACCTCGCTGCGCTCGTTCGTCGGCAAGCCGCTGCCCGCGCCGCCGTCCGACCTGCTGTTCACCGGCGGCGGCGCGAACCTCGACCTGCCCGACGACGCCCAGGTGTGCTCGTGCAACAACGTCAGCGCGGGCGAGGTGCGCGCCGCCGTCACCGACCGGGGCTGCGCCGACGTGCCCGCGCTCAAGGCGTGCACCCGCGCCGGCACCACCTGCGGAAGCTGCGTGCCCATGCTCAAGCAGCTCCTGGAGAAGTCCGGCGTCGAGGTCAGCAAGAACCTGTGCGAGCACTTCGCCCACTCCCGCGCCGAGCTGTTCGACATCGTCCGGGTGCGCGGCATCACCACGTTCTCCGAGCTCATCGCCCAGCACGGGCAGGGCCGGGGCTGCGACATCTGCAAGCCGGCCGTCGCCTCCATCCTCGCCTCCCTGCACAACGGGCACGTCCTCGACGGCGAGCGCGCCGCGCTCCAGGACACCAACGACCACTTCCTCGCCAACATCCAGAAGAACGGCACGTACTCGGTCGTCCCGCGCATCCCCGGCGGCGAGATCACCCCGGACAAGCTCATCGTCATCGGCGAGGTCGCCCGCGACTTCGGCCTCTACACGAAGATCACCGGCGGGCAGCGGATCGACCTGCTCGGCGCCCGCGTCGAACAGCTTCCGGAGATCTGGCGGCGGCTCGTCGAGGCCGGGTTCGAGTCCGGCCACGCCTACGGCAAGGCGCTGCGCACGGTCAAGTCGTGCGTCGGCTCCACCTGGTGCCGCTACGGCGTGCAGGACTCCGTCGGCCTGGCCATCGCGCTGGAGCTGCGCTACCGGGGCCTGCGCTCGCCGCACAAGCTGAAGTCGGCGGTCTCCGGCTGCGCCCGCGAGTGCGCCGAGGCCCGCTCCAAGGACTTCGGGATCATCGCCACCGAACAGGGCTGGAACCTGTACGTCGGCGGCAACGGCGGCTTCAAGCCCCGCCACGCCGACCTGCTCGCCGGCGACCTCACCACCGACGAGCTCATCAGGACCATCGACCGGTTCCTCATGTTCTACATCCGCACCGCCGACCGGCTGCAACGCACCTCCGCCTGGCTGGAGTCGCTCGACGGCGGCCTCGGCTACCTGCGCTCGGTGATCGTCGATGACGCGCTCGGCATCTGCGCCGACCTCGACGCCCACATGGAGCGGCACGTCGCCACCTACGTCGACGAATGGCGGGCGACCCTGGACGATCCGGACAAGCTCTCCCGGTTCGTCAGCTTCGTCAACGCGCCGGGCGTGCCCGACCCGTCCATCGTGTTCGCCGCCGAGCGCGGCCAGATCAAGCCGGTGGTGACCCGATGACCTGGGTGGACGTCTGCGGCTACCAGAACCTGCTGCCCGAGCGCGGCGTGTGCGCGCTCGTCGGCGACCGCCAGGTGGCGCTCTTCCGCACCCACGACGGCTCCGTGCACGCGCTCGGCAACCTCGACCCGTTCAGCGGCGCGTACGTGCTCTCGCGCGGCATCGTCGGCACCAGGAAGGGCGAGCCGACCGTCGCCTCGCCGCTGCACAAACAGGTGTTCTCGCTGGTCACCGGACACTGCCTGGACGAGCCCGACATCGCCGTGCCCGTCTACCACGTCCGGCTCGACGGCGACCTCGTGCAGGTGGCCGTGAGCGTTTAACGGGTGGAGCCCCGGGCATTCAGCTGGCATTCACGTGCTGGAACTCGGGGGAGGTGCGGATGCCGGCGTTCGACGCCTCCGCTTACGGCCGCGGCATCGCCGACATCTACGACGCCACCGTACGCGGCCTGCCCACGGACCAAGCTGTCGACCTGCTTCACGAGCTCGCCGACGGCGGGCCGGTGCTGGAGTTCGGCATCGGCACCGGCCGGCTGGCCCTGCCGCTGGCCGCCCGCGGCCTGGAGGTCGCGGGCATCGACGGCTCGGCGGAGATGGTCGAGGTGCTGCGCGGCAAGCCCGGCGGCGACCGCGTGCCCGTCACGATCGGCGACTTCTCCACGGCCACCGCCGACGGCTCCTACGCGCTCGTCGTGCTCGCCGCCAACACCGTCTACGCGCTGCCGTCGCAGGACGCCCAGGTCGCCTGCTTCCGCAACGCCGCCGCCCACCTGCGGCCCGGCGGCAGGTTCGTAATCGAGGCGTGGGTGCCCGATCCGGCCGCCTTCCGCGACGGCAGCGCGCTGCGGCTGCTGTCGATGACCGAGGACGCCGTCGTCGCCGAGGCGGCCGTGCTCTCCCCGGCCGGGCAGCACATGCACACCACCCGCATCCGGCTGACCGCCGAAGGGGTGCGCCTGCTGCCCGCCAACCACCGCTACGCCTGGCCCGCCGAGCTCGACCTGATGGCCCGGCTGGCCTCGATGGAGCGCGAGCATCGCTGGTCGGACTGGGCGCGCACCCCGTTCGGCGACGACAGCCGCGCGCACGTGTCCGTCTACCGCCGGAGTGCCTGATGCGCCTGCCTGCCGCCCGGGGCCCGATCAGCGACCAGCTCTTCTCCTGCCTCACCGGGCCGCCCGGGGAGCTCGGGGAGCTCGGCCCGCTGGAGCCGGGCGCGCTGCCGCTCGGCGACGACGACCTGCAGCTCGCCCTGTTCGCCTGCTACGAGCTGCACTACCAGGGCTTCGACGACGTGGACGAGCGCTGGGAGTGGGAGCCGTCGCTGCTGCGGGCCCGCGCCGCCCTGGAGCGCGGCTTCGAGGACGCGCTCGCCCGCGCCGTGCCGCGCCCCGCCCCGGTCGAGCCGCGCCACGTGCGGCGGGCGCTCACCGCGCTGGCCGTCGCCGACGAGGGCCCGCCGCTGTCGCAGTATCTGCAGCGCACGGCCGACCTCGCCCAGTTCCGCGAGTTCGCCGTCCACCGCTCGATCTACCACCTGAAGGAGGCCGACCCGCACACCTGGGCCATCCCGCGCCTCCAGGGCGGGGCCAAGGCGGCGTTGGTCGAGATCCAGGCCGACGAGTACGGCGGCGGACGCCGCGAGCGCATGCACTCCGAGCTGTTCCGCGCCACCCTGCGCGGCCTCGGCCTCGACGACTCCTACCTCGCGCACCTCGGCCGCGTCCCCGGCATCACGCTGGCGATCTCCAACGCGATGTCGCTGTTCGGCCTGCACCGGCGGCTGCGCGGCGCGCTCGCCGGCCACCTGGCAGCCCTGGAGATGACCTCCTCGCTGCCCAACCGCCGCTACGCCACCGGCCTGCGCCGCCTCGGCGGCGACGCCACCGCCACCCGCTTCTACGAGGAGCACGTCCAGGCCGACGCGGTGCACGAGCAGATCGCCGCCAACGACCTGTGCGGCGGGCTCGCCGCCGCGCAGCCGTCGCTCACCGGCGACATCCTGTACGGGGCCGCGTGCGCGCTCACCCTCGAACGCCTGTGGGCCGAGCACGTCATGGACTGCTGGGAGCGCGGCGTCTCGTCACTGGCCGAGCTGGAGACGGCCGTCGCGAGCCCGTGATGGACCTCGACTACGTGCTGCCGCTGCGGTGGGAGGACGACGCCGGGCTGGACGAGCTCACCGCCTACCTGACCGGCCTGGCCCGGCACGCCCGCGTGATCGTCGTCGACGGCAGCCCGGCCGCCCTGTTCGACCGGCACGCCCGCCGCTGGCGCGGCCTCGTCACCCACGTGCCTCCCGACCCCGAGCTCGGCTACGCCAACGGCAAGGTCACCGGCGTCACCACCGGCGTGCGCCTGGCCCGCGCCGCGCACGTGGTCATCGCCGACGACGACGTACGCTACGACCCGGCGGGGCTCGCCAGGATGCGGGAGCTGCTCGCCGGGGCCGACCTGGTGCGCCCGCAGAACTACTTCTCCCCGCTGCCCTGGCACGCCCGCTGGGACACCGCCCGCAGCCTGCTCAACCGGGCGTTCGGCGCCGACTACCCGGGCACCCTCGGCGTCCGGCGCGACTTCTTCCTGGGCATGGGCGGCTACGACGGCGACGTGCTGTTCGAGAACCTGGAGCTGATCCGGACCGTCCGGGCGCGCGGCGGGCGCGTGGTCTCCGCCCCCGGCCTCTACGTGCGCCGCCTGCCCTGCCAGGCGCGGCGCTTCTGGTCGCAGCGGGTCCGGCAGGCCTACGACGACCTCGCGCAGCCGTGGCGGATGGCGGCGTTCCTGGCGGTGGCGCCGGGCGTGGCCGTCGCGCTCGCCCGCCGCCGTCCCGCCGCGCTGGCCGGGGCCGCCGCCGTCACCGTGGCGGTCGCCGAGCTGGGCCGCCGCCGCTGCGGCGGCCACCGGGTCTTCCCGGCGACGTCGTCGCTGTTCGCGCCCGTGTGGGTGGCCGAGCGGGGCGTCTGCAGCTGGCTCGCCCTGGCCGCCGCGCTCACCGGCGGCGTCCCGTACGCGGGGCGGCGGCTGCGCCGGTCAGCCAGCTCCGTCCGCAGGCTCCGCCTCCTGGCCGCTGGGGGCGCGGAAGCCGGCCGTCTTGTGTGAGCCGTCGCAGAACGGCTTGGCCGCCGAGCGGCCGCACCGGCACAGCGCGACGGTGGCCCGGCCGGGCGGGATGCGCTCGCCGTCCTGGGTCACCAGCGCGAACTCGCCACGAATGAGCAGCGGGCCGTCTTCACAGGGGGTCACCGTGACCGGTTCATCCGACATTCGCGTCAATTGCCCGAAATGGCACTTTTGAAACGATGTCAGAGGCGGAGGTCCGTCTCCGCGGGTGGGAAAACATGCGCGCCATGATGGGCGGGCGGGAGGACGCATCGCCGCCCCGAATCGGCGGAGGCGCAACGCTCGGCGTCGTCGCGCTGCGGCAGAGGATCGGCGGGCGGAGCGGGGTTCGCCTTGATATGCGGCACTAGAGGGACGGTATCGGCGGCGCGCCGGGCAACGGGTCTCAGTGGGGCAACGATCAGACCTCTGAACGATCTCGCCGAATTCTGTGAAGCCGAGGGTGAGAAAATACCGCGTACGTTAAAAGGGTCGTGCGAACTGGATAAAGAGCGCATTCGCCCTTGATCGGGGCGGGAATCAAAGCGGCCATGAGCATGAATTCTCTGCGCAGGGGCCTCCTGCTGGCCGCGATCGTACCGGCCCTGTTCACCGCCGGCTGCGCCGCGGGCGGCACCGGGCAAGCGATGAAGGGCGCCGCGAGCCCGGCGTCCCCCACAGCCACCGACACGGGCATGACACCCGGCGACTCCGCCTCGCCGACCGACACCACGACCGGCACCGGCAGCCCGTCGCCCACCGACACCGGCGCCGGCCAGGGCTCGCCCCGCGGCGTCGTCGAGGGCTTCTACAAGGCGCTCGAATCGGGCGACGCCGCCCAGGTCGTGAAGCTGTTCACCTCCGACGCCGTGGCCGCCGTGGCCGGCGAGCAGACCGCCGAGGGCACGCAGGCGCTCACCACGCTGTTCGAGGGCATGGGCGAGGGCCAGGGCGGCACGCCGACGATCGAGGAGTCCCAGGTCGCCGGCAAGCAGGCGTTCGTCCGCGCCACCAGCGGCGAGGGTTCCGAGGAGACCCGCGCGTTCTTCCTGCTCACGCAGGACAACGGCGACTGGAAGATCGACCGCTACATGAGCAACAGCCCGTCCTAGCCCTCCGGCCCACGCCCGGACCTAGGCTGGGATGATGCAGGACCTCTCGAAGTACCAGCACCCGCGCTTCGCCCGCGCCTACGAGAGGATGACCGAGCGCGCCGATCCCGCCACCGCCGCACTGCGCGAGCGTCTGCTCGCCGGGCTGACCGGGCGGGTGATCGAGATCGGCGCGGGCAACGGGCTCAACTTCCCGCACTACCCGGCGGGAGTGCGCGAGGTCGTCGCCGTCGAGCCCGACCACCTGCTGCGCGCCGCGGCCGAGCGGGCCGCGGCCCGCGCCCCGGTGACCGTCCGGGTGGTGCCCGGCCACGCGGGGGCGCTGCCGGGCGGGCCCGGCGCGTACGACGCCGCCGTGCTGTCGCTCGTGCTCTGCACCGTGCCCGACCCGGCGGCCACCCTCGCCGAGGTGCGACGGCTGCTCGCGCCCGGCGGCGAGCTGCGCTACTTCGAGCACGTCCGTTCGCCCCGGCCGGTCCGCGGCGCCCTCCAGGACCTCATCGCCCCGCTCTGGCGGCGCGTCGGCGGCGGCTGCCACCCCAACCGCGACACCGCCGCCGCCATCCGCGCCGCCGGGCTGCTCGTCGAGGAGCAGCGGAGCTTCGTCCACCGGCCCGTCCCCGGCAGCCCTGCGCTCACCCACATCCTCGGGCGGGCCCGCAACCCCTGACCGGTCAGGCCCGCCGCTGATCCACCAGCGCGGGATGGACGGCGACCGCGCGAAGCCTCCCCGAGTCCCCCATTCTGGGCCCCGGCCGGAACTCCGGGCGCGCCGCCGGTGTATGCACGCCGGAGGTGTCCCATGAGAAGACTCGCCACCGTCGTGGCCGCCCTGCTGCTGGCCGCCGGGCCGCTCGCCACCCCCGGGGCGGCCGCCGGCGGATTCGCCGTCACCTACCTCGACCCGCTCCCGGGCAACCTGCAGGCCGGCACGTCCTACACGGCCGGCTACTGGGTGCTCCAGCACGGCAACCACCCCTACCAGGGCGACCTCGGGCCCACCGGGCTCCGGCTCACGGACGCCCGGGGCGAGGCCACGCTGTTCGCCGGCACGCCGCTGCCCGAGCCCGGACACTACGCCGCCGCCCTCACCGTCCCCGCCGCCGGGACGTACCGGGTCGAAGGCATCCAGGGCATCTTCGCCCCGTACGCCGTGGGCACCCTCACCGTGCCGGGCGGCCTTGCCCTCAACCCCTTGCAACCCGGCCTCGCCCGCGCCCTCAAAGAGCCGCAGAACCACTGGGGCGCCATCCGCCCCCCAGGCTTCCCTCCAGGCCGCCCCACCCCGGACCCCGAGCACCCCGCACCGGGCACCCCCGACCGAGGTGACGCCGAGCTGGGCGCGGCCGAGGAGGGGCGCGCCGAGCCGGGCGCGGCCGTGGCGAGCCCGCTCGCGGCGGGGCCGTCGCCGGGCACGCGGCCTTCCGGCACCCCGTACCCGGCCGAGGCGGCCACCGGCGACGGCGCGGCCCCCAGGGAAGGCGCGGCCACCGACCGCGGGGCGGCCCCGGCCCTCCCGGGCGGCGCGGATCCCAACGGCGGCGCGGTCACCCAGGGTGGGGCGGCCACGCGGGGTGGGGCGGGCTCCGGTGGGGTTCCGGTCTATGGGCTGGTGGTCGCCGCCGTGGGCGGGGCGGTGCTCGCCCTGGTCGCCGTACGGGGGCCGTGGGGGAGGCGGGAGCCGGAGCCGCCCGTGGACGACGAGACGGACACGATCACGATCGGCGGGTGAGCGCCCGGGTCACAGGTCGCGTTCCTGGCGGTCGAGGATGCCGACCGAGACCGCCACGGCCGCCGCCGCGTCACCGGCCTCGATGGCCGCCAGCAGTTCGTGGTGGGAGCTGTCGGGCCGCAGCGCCGCCTCCTCCAGGTCGCGGACGCTCTCGCGCACCGACTCGCTCATGCTCCGGTAGAGGTCGCCGAGCAGCGGGTTGTGGGCGGCGTCGGCGACGCACAGGTGGAAGGCCACGTCGGCGTCGGCGAAGGCGTCGAGGTCACCGGCGCCGGCGGCGGCGTCGCGGCGGGCCAGGGCCTCGCGCATCCCGGCGAGGTCCTCGTCGGTGCGCTGGGCGGCGGCCAGCCGGGCGGCCACCAGGTCGAGCCCGCGCCGCACGTCGATGATGTCCATGGCCGCCGCCCGGTCCAGCCGCCGCCGCAGCGCCACCTGCGACTCGTCGGTGGCCGTCACGTACGTGCCGTCGCCCTGCCGGGTGGCCAGCAGCCCGGCGTGCGCCAGCACCCGCAGTGCCTCGCGCACCGACAGGCGGCTCATGCCGAGCGTCTCGGCGAGCCGGCTCTCGGACGGGAGCTTGGTGCCGACCGGCCACGCGCCGCTGGTGATCTGGTCGCGCAGCTGTTCGATGGCGGCGTCCACCAACGAGGTCCGTGCCACGTTCCGCATGCCCATCCTCTCGACCCGCATGGTCAGATCTTGTCAGGCTTCCGGGCGTCTGAGAGATTGCTCGTACTTTTGGTACAGCCACGGAGGTCACGCGTGCCACAATTACGCCCGGCCCTCATCGCCGCAGTCCTCGTCCTGGGCACGGCGACCCCCGTCCACGCCGCGGCCCCAGCACCCGCGGTCACCGTCGAGAACGGCCGCACGCAGCCGGTCTTCTCCTACGCGGACGCGGTCCGCGAGCACGTCTACGTCGAGTCGCCGGTCGACAGCGACGCCGACGGCCGGCTCGACCGGGTGCGCGTCGACATCATCCGTCCCAAGGAGTCCGGTCCCGGGCTCCGCGTCCCGGTCATCATCGACGAGAGCCCGTACTACGACAACTCCGGGCGCGGCAACGAGGGGGAGCGCAAGGAGTACGGCGCCGACGGGAACGTTACGAAGTTCCCCCTGTTCTACGACAACTACTTCGTGCCGCGCGGCTACGCCGTGCTGAACGTCGACATGATCGGCACCACCCGCTCCGACGGGTGTCCCGACGTCGGCGGGAAGGCCGACGTGCTGGGCGGCAAGGCGGTCATCGACTGGCTGAACGGCCGGGCCAAGGCGTACCGGGCCGACGGCAGCCCCGCCGTGGCCGACTGGACGACCGGCAAGTCCGCGATGATCGGCAAGTCGTACGACGGCACGCTGGCCAACGCCGTGGCCGCGACCGGCGTGCGCGGCCTGGAGACGATCGTGCCGATCTCCGCGATCAGCTCCTGGTACCGGTACCAGCGCTCGAACGGCGTGATCTACAACTACGACTACGCCTCCTGGCTGGCCAACTACGTCGACACCGACCCCGAGGCCAAGTGTCAGGCGGTGCGCGACCGGATGGACGCCGGGGACGGTGACGACACCGGCGACCACAACCCGTTCTGGGCCGAGCGCGACTACCTCGGCGGGCTGCTCGGCGACGTCTCCAAGGTGCGGGCCAGCGTCTTCGTCGTCCACACGTCCAACGACCTGAACGTCAAGCCGGACAACTTCTCCACCTGGTGGCAGGCGCTGGCCGAGCGCCGGGTGCCGCGCAAGATCTGGGTCGGCCAGTACAACCACGTCGACCCGTTCGACTTCGAGGGCCGGCGGGACGTGTGGGTCGACACGCTGCACCGCTGGTTCGACCACTGGCTGCACGGCGTGCGCAACGACATCATGCGCGAGCCGCGCGCCGACGTGCAGGTCGGGCCGACGGAGTGGATCACGCAGCGCGACTGGCCGGCGCCGCACGCCACCCGGCTGACGCTCCGGCCCGCCGCCGACGGCACGCTCGGGCTGCGGCCCGACCGGCGCGCCACGGCGACGTTCACGGACGTGGCCATGACCGAGTCCGCGATGGTCGCCGACGTCGGCGCCGCGAACCCGGGACGGCTGGCGTTCACCACGGGCGCGCTGCCGGTCGACCTGCGCCTGTCCGGCACGCCCACCGCCGACCTGCGGGTCAAGCTCGACCGGCCCGCCTCGAACCTGACCGCCCTGCTCGTCGACTTCGGCGACGACACCCGCCTGGACTGGCGGCGCGGCCAGGGCGTCACCACGATCGCCGAGGAGGACTGCCACGGCGAGAGCACCGCTGCCGACGACGGCTGCTACAAGAAGGTCGTCACGAACGTGGCGAACCGGCCGGTGGAGGTCGTCGCCCGGGGCTGGATCGACACCCGCAACCGCCATTCGCTGACCCGGCCGTCGCCCATGCCGGTCGGGAAGTACGCCAAGGTCAGGTGGGAGACGCTGCCGCACGACTACACCTTCAAGAAGGGGCACCGGATCGGCCTGATCATCGCGGGCACCGACGCCTCCTACAGCTCCGAGACGGGCACCGGGGCCGCGGTGACCGTCGACCTGTCGAGGACCGGCGTGACCGTCCCGGTCGTGCCCGGCGCCCCGCTGGCCGACGTGCCGAAGGACACCGCCAGGTTCCTCGGGCCGCGTGAACTGACGCTGCCGGAGCCGGAGCCGGGCTTCTCGTTCTTCTGACGGGAGACGGGCTTCTGACAGCTGACGGCCCCGGGCGCGATGCCCGGGGCCGTCACGTGCGTGGCTGGTGCATGGTGCTTGCCTGTTTCACTCGCCCTTAGGGCAATTGCTCCAATAACCGCCTCCGTTCGTGTCGGGGATGAACGCTCCTCGGTTCGTGGTCACGGTCCACGAAACGATCATGGTGAGGGTGCCGTCGCCGGCCGTGGCGCCCTCCGTGGTCCTGCCGTCGCCCGTGGTGGTGCCCGACCAGCCGACGGTGATCACGCCCGACTCGGTCACGGGCGGCCCGGCGCAACCCGGCCGCTCGGCGGGCGCCCGTACGGTGAAGGTGTTGCCGTCGACGGTGATGCCGTTCGTCCCGGAGAACGAGGTGACCCGGCAGTCGCCGGTGCAGGTGAGCCTGAACCGGCCGCTGCGCTTCTCGCCCAGCCGCACGGACGCGGGCGTCAGCTTGGCCACCGGAGGCTCGGGCGCGGGCAGCGCCGTGCCGGGCTCCTCTGCCGCGCCGGTGGGCTCCCGCGCGGGAGGGTCCTGGAGCGTGGGCTCCTGGACGAGCGGCTCCTCGGCGGTGGGCTCGGGCCCGGTGCTCTCCTGTGCGGTGGGCTCCTGCGCGGTGGGCTGCGGGGCGGTGGGGGGCTGGGCCGCCGCGGCGGGGGCGGCGGTCGTCGCCGCCTGACGGGACTGGGGCTTGAGCACCGACCACGTCAGGCCCCCGGCCAGCAGCACCAGGCCGAAGACCAGCGCCGTCCGGACCAGCCAGCGCAGGGAGATGCGCGCCTCCGGGTCGTCCTCGTCGGGGCGCTCCCGCCAGAAGTCCTCCCACCGGGCGTCACCCCCGTCGTCGCGCGGCGGCGGCCGGTCACCGGCGTGGACGAGCTTGTCGCCGGGCTCGGCCCTGCGCCGCTCGCCCGGCCGCGCCGCCGGCCGGGCGCGCTCCCTGGCCCGCAGCGGGTCGTGCGGGGGGACGGGGTCGGGCGGCAGGTAGTACTCGCGCCGCTGCCCCGACCCCGGATGCGCGGCGTGCACGAGCGCCTGCCCGGAGCCGGCGCCGTTGCCGCCCCGCCGGACCCGGGCCTCCTCCACGACCCTGACCCCACGCCCCTCCCCTTCCTCCGCCACCGGGGCGCGCGGCACCGGGCGAGGGGGCGCCCAGTCGTCCTCCGGAGGCTCGGGCGGGGTGGGGGCGGGGAGGGGTTCCTGGCCGGCGACGGCCGCGCCCGTCGCCGGCCAGGGGTTGTCCCTGGTCTCCGTCGTGGGGCCGGGGACCAGGGAGATCATGGCCGGAGGCGGCTCCGCCAGGCCGCGCGCCTGGACGGGGAAGCCGTCCGGGCGCCAGGCGGTGTCGTCGTCCGGCAGCGGCTGCCCCCAGGCGGGCTGCTCGCGCAGGGTGCCGGGGGTGTCTGCCAGGGGGAGGCGGCGCAGCAGCGTGGCAGCGCGGAGCGTCCGGGGCGCCGCCTGACATTCCGGGCAGGTCAGGATGTGGCGGGCGATCCGCGTGCGGTTGCGGCGTCCGGGGGTCCTGGCCCAGTCGGTCAGCCGGGAGGCCAGCCGGGCGCAGCCGTCACGGGTCCTGGCCGCCCGCACCGCCGCGAACCACTGCTCCAGCGTGTCGGCCGCCTCCGTGACGATGGCGGTCACGTCACCGGTGTCCGCGTCGAAGATCAGCGCGATCTCGTCGTCGGACAGCTCGTGCCGTACCGAGAGGTCGAGCAGTTCGCGGTGCGGGCCGTCGAGGGCCGTCAGACCCTCGGGCACCAGGTCGGGCGCGGGGCCGGGACGGGACCAGGAGCCGATGCTGGCCGGTCTGGCGGCGGCGACGGCGGCGCGGTGGGCGCGGGCCAGGGCGTACAGCCACGGCCGCAGCGCGTCCGGCGACGGGAGCCGGCCGGCGTGCGCGTGCGCCGACAGCAGCGCGCCCGCGACCGCCAGCTCGGCGTCGGAGCCCGCCAGCGCCGTGCGGCAGTAGTCGTACAGGTGCCGCCCGTGCTCGTCGCAGAGCGCGCCGATCGCCTCGCGCGCCTCGTCCGTCAGCGTCCGCCACATCTGATCGAGCACTCCTCACGTCACCGCGCCGACCCTCGCCCGGTCCTCGCAGGGGATGGGCCCGTCAGGCGGCCTCCGCGGCGGCGCCGGGATCGCCGGCGCCGGACCGCGTGCCGCCCGGACCGGCCGCAGGCCCGGCACGGCCGCGAGCCGGAGCGCCGGCGACCCTCGTCAGGGGGCAGGGGAGGGCGAGCGCGCCCGGTGCGGCGCTCATGAGGCCCTCCGGTGCGGGGAGCGGTTGAGCGTGACGGGCTTGCCGGTCGCCCGCGACAGCGCCCACCAGGCGGTGCACAGGTTGGACGTGAGCAGCACCCGGTCGTTGCCGGCGCCCAGCGTGCCCAGCGCCGGCAGCGTCGCCATGCCGCTGCCGACGAACAGCAGCACGCCGTCCCGGGGCAGCCGCGCCTGCTTCACCTGCTCCACCAGCTCGGCGGGAGTGATCGTGTACGGGGACCAGCCGCCCTGGGCGCGGACCGGGAGCACCCCGGCGATGCGCAGCCCGGCGGCCTTCCAGAAGCGCTCGGCCAGCTCCGTCAGCCACGGCTGGAACGGCGAGACGATGTGGACCTCCTCCAGCCCGAGATGCCCGATCGCCTCCAGGATGGCCACGGTCGCCGAGGCGAACGGCACTCCGCACCGCTCGGTCAGCCGCAGGCAGCCCTCGCGGTCCTCGTCCGGGTCGAGCAGGTAGCGGGGGGCGTCGCAGGCCATGACGAGCGCGTCGAGCGGCAGGTCGCCGAAGGCGTGCGTCATGGCGGGCAGCGCCGCGTTGTAGCTCTCCAGCCGCTCGGCCGGGGCCAGCCCGGGGCGTACCGGGAAGCGGGCGGCGTGCATGTCGGCACGTGAGCCGAGCAGGCGGGTCAGCTCCGGCTCCGCCGACGGGTTCGCGGGCGGCACCAGCACGCCCACCCTGCCGCGGCTCATGTCCGCCTCCCGCCGTGCCGCCGCGCGGGCCGCAGCCGCCGCACCGGGTGCGTGATCGGCGTGACGTCCGCCCGTGGCCCCGCCGCCTGGTCGAGGGGCGGCCGGTCGGGGGGTGGCGGCGGGCGGGTGCCGCGTACCGGGACCTCGCAGGGCCGGTGGCGCGGCCCGCGGACCTCGTCGGTGAGCATGATCACTCCTGTCAGGTCAGGGCGCCTGCGTCCGATGGGGACAGCAGGGCGTGGGGCGGCGCGGTCGCCTGGTTGGGCACGCTGGCCGCGACCAGCCGCTCGGACAGGCCCGTGGCCAGGCCCGCTGTCAGGCGCGGGAAGCCGATGCGCGGGGGCGGCTTGCCGCCGGTGACCGAGGTGGCGACCCGGCCGGCCAGCGACAGGTGCTCGGCGCAGCGGTCGCGCACCCTGGCCTCCAGGCCGGCGATCTGGGCGAGCCGGTGGCGCAGCGGCTCCAGCGTGGCGGTGCGTTCGAGCCCGGCGAGGTCGGCCAGCCGTCCCGGCCAGCGCAGCTCCTCGCGCAGGCGCGCCTCCACCTCCGGGACGACGCGTTCGGCGGCCAGCCCCTCCTGGAGCAGCCGGGTGGCGACGGTCACCGCCATGAACGACGTCAGGTCGTAGTCGGCCAGCCGCCCGGCCAGCGCGGCGTCGAGCACGAGCACCCGGTACGACAGGGCTTCGGCGCTCCAGCCCAGCACCATGAGGCGGTCGGTGCCCGCCTCGGCGTGCCAGCCGGCGAGCCGCAGCTCGCGCGCCATCCGCTGGTACAGGCTCCACGTGCCGGCGTCGCCGTCTGTCCAGATCTGGACCCCGCCGAGAGGCAGGTCCGATACGTTGACCGTTGTCCCGGCCGGAGCGATCCGGGAGCAGATGCGCTGGATCACCCGCTCCTGCGCCGGTGAGGCCGTGCTCTTGGTGAACCAGGGGCTTATCTGGTGATCGATGGTCACGTTCGGCCACCTCCCTGCCGGGGGCCTCCGAAGGGGCCGGCTGTCAGGTAACAGTTTCCACGTGTCGTACGATACTGGCCAAATGCGGGTTATGGTGTCAACTCTCAGTTTTCGACAATACGTGAGCGGCTCCGGTACGGGAAGAGCGCCCTGCGCGGACGCGCCGGGCGGCGTCTAGGCTGGAAGAGCGTTCACGGGTAGCAGGAGGTCCGCGTGGCGAAGTTCGCCGAGCGACTCGATCTCGCGCTCAACAAGCGAGGTTTCACAGGCGCTCAAGTCGCCGCCGCGCTCACCGAGGCCGGCATCCCGATCACACGCGCCTACGTCAGCCAGTTGCGCACCGGCAAGCAGACCAACCCGACGCTCCAGGTGCTGCGCGCCTTGGCGGCGTGCCTCCAGGTGAGCGTTGGCTGGCTCGTAGGTGAGGATTACCTGGAGTCCGGGGCGGTGGAGGACCTCCAGCTCCGCGCCGCCGCCATCGGCGTGTCCGCCTCCGGGCTGTCCGACGCCTCGCTGACCGTGCTGCGGGGGGTGATCGAGCTGGCCCGCAAGGCCGAGGGCCTGCCCGAGGAGCCCGAGCCGGCCATGGAGATCCCCGACGCGGCGGCGCCGCTGGAGGAGCCGATGCGGGTGGCGCTCGGCGAGCGGCTCCGATCACTGCGCCTGGCCGCGCAGATCAGCCCGGAGAAGGTGGAGACCGCGCTCGGCAAGGGCGCCGTCGCGGTCGAGGCGATCGAGGCCGGCCGCATCACGCCCGCGCCGGCCACCGTCGAGCGCCTGCTGACGCTCTACGGGGTGACCGCCGTGCCCGCCCGCGAGTACGTGCTCTCGCTGGCGCGCGGCGAGCGTGAGCTGGCCTGGTACGACGCCAGCTCGTTCCCGGTGTGGCTGGCGACGACCTGCGCCATCGACAGCCGGGCCTCGGTGATCCGCACCTATCACACCCACTTCGTGCCGCCGCTGCTGCAGACCGAGTCCTACGCGCTGGCCGCGATCGCCACGGCCGACCAGGGCTCGTTCCGCCACACCACGGCCGACGCGGCGGTCGACATCCTGGCCGCCCGGCAGCGGCTGATCTTCGGGCCCAACGGCCCGGTCGTGTGGGCGGTCATGGACGAGGGCGTCCTGCTGCGCTCGATCGCCGACCCGGAGGTCATGCTCGACCAGCTCGACCGGCTGATCGCCTACGCCAAGCGGCCCAACATCTCGCTGCACATCGTGCCGATGGAGGACCCGGCGTACGTGCCGCGCACCGGCCCGTTCACGCTGTGGCGCTTCGCGGAGGCGTTCGAGCCCGACATCGCGTGCTCCCACGCGCTGGAGGCCGACGAGCTGATCACCGACGGGGTAGTGGTGGAGGCGTACCACCAGGCGTTCACCAAGCTGTCGGTCACCACGACCACCCGCGACGAGACGATCGACATGCTCTGCGCGCATCGCGAAAGACTTTCACGTACGCCCGCGAATTGATCTCCGGGAATGCGAAAAGTCATATTTCCTCAAAATACACTGCCCCATGTAGTTGAATAAGAGAATTTATGGATCATTATTAACATTGGTCATCCGAGTGGGGTCAGAGACCGGAACTTTCCCGAATGGACGCGGCGAGGGGAAAGGGGCGACACGCAATGCGGCAACGTGCCATCCGAAACCTGGCCAATCTCGACACCGCACACGCGAGGATCACGCGCATCCTTGATGCCGCCACCGGAGGCAAGAACAACTTCCGGGCCGACCGTGAAGCGGTGAACCGGTACGACGTGGCAGCCGCGGTGACGACCGCCGCGGCTCGGGCCGTCCAGGGGTATCTGTGCCGGGCCGTACGGCACCTGGCCGGTGAAGGCGTTGACCAGTTCATGATCGTGGGAAGTGGTGTCCCCAGCGGCCTGCCACCCGGCGGGCAGCTGCATGACATCGCCCGCGACACGCTCCGTACCTCTTGTGCGCGTGTCGTCTATATAGAGAATGACCCGATGGTGCTGGCCAACGCGCAGGCCACCATCGAACCGATCACCGACTCGGTCCGCGTGGTCGAGGGCGACATCCGCCAGATCGACGAGATCCTCGACGACCGGGTCGTGCGCACGTTCGCCGACTGGAACCGGCCGATGGCCTGGGTGGTGGTGTCCACCCACAGCCTCAGCGACGACGAGCAGGCGCGCTACGTCGTCAAACGCCTGCGCCAGTCGGTGCCGGAAAGGAGTTACCTGGCGATCCTGCAGACGACGTTCGACGGCATACCGCCGGAGTTGCTGCCCGCCATCAACGACCTGCTGGCCATGACGCTGCCTGGGCACGCGGTGCGCTCCCGCGACCGGGTGGAGGCGTTGCTCGACGGTCTGGACCTGCTGGAACCGGGATTGGTGTGGGTCCCGGAGTGGCGGCCTGACGAGGGCGACCCGCACTGCGCCGACCAGCCGGGGACGTCGGGCAACTACGGGGCGGTGGCCCGCCTGCCGTGATCGGGACCCGCCGCCCGCCGCCTGGCGGGCGGCGCCAGTCCCGGCGCCGGTCCCGTGCCGGCCGGGGCGTCAGTCCCACCAGAACGACCAGGCGTGCTCGCCGATGATCTGCTGCGCGTAGCCCCGCAGGTCGCCCGGCCCCTGGACGACGTTGTCCGGGCAGAACGTCCAGTGCTCGGCCGCGACGCGCATGGCGTGCTCCGGCTCCACGGGCGGCGCCGCCACGCTCAGCTCCAGCGTGTTGAAGCCGACGCCCACCACCCGCGCGCCGAAGCGCTCCTCCCAGCTGCGCACCACGGCGGCCAGCGGCACCATCCACTCGTTGTGGTGCAGCGCGCCCTGCCAGCCCATCACGGCCAGCGCGTCGGCGCCCCGGGGCGCGGCCACCAGCCCCAGCGGCATCCCCCGCTCGGCCAGCACCCCGGCGTACCAGGCGGCGACCTCGTCCGGGTGGGCCACCGGCGTCCCCGGCGGGGCCAGACCCGGACAGATCGCCCCGTAGGGGTCGAGCTCGTCCAGGGCGTCCTGGGCGGGCATCTGCGACACCCACTCCTGCCACACCTCGGCCATGAACCCCTCGGCGGTGAAATGGTCGATCTGCACCGGCTCGTCGGGCACCACCTGCCCCACCGACCACGGCTGCGCGCTCTCGTCCAGCAGCACCGGCCACAGCCCGCTGCGCGGGTGCTCGGCGTGGAAGCGCCGCCAGTCGGCCCCGGAGACGGGCTCGTCGCTCATCCAGAACGCCGGCCGCGCCGCCGGCCCCTGCCCGGTGTAGCCCGGATCGGGCCAGACCATGCCGCCCTCGGGCACAGCGATCCCCAGAGCCCGTCCCCTGCCGCCGTCGGCGAACAGCGGGCACAGCTCCGGCGGCAGCTGATGATCGTTCATGCCCTACCGTTCCGATACCGAATCCCGTCTCGCAGATGGTAATGCCGGGGACATTTGTCCTGGGCGATCCCGGATGCATGAACCTTCCGGCGCCCCGGGCGCTTCCGCGACCGTTGAGGCATGAGAACACTTCTCGCACTGGCCGTCCTGCTCACCGCCTGCGGGACCGCGACGAGCACCCAGGCCGCCCCGGACCCCGCGGTCGTCCGGACCGACGCCGGGACGGTGCGCGGCAGCGTGTCCGGCGAGCACCGGATCTTCCAGGGCATCCGCTACGCGACCGCCGGCCGCTGGGAGCCGCCCCGCCCGGCCCCGGCCTGGCAGGGCGTCCGCGACGCCACCGCGCCCGGCGCGATGTGCCCGCAGGTCGGCTCGCCGTACGCGCCCGTCCGCAGCGAGGACGAGGACTGCCTGTTCCTGAACGTGACCACCCCCGCCGAGCCCGCCAAGCCGGGCATGCGGCGGCCGGTGATGGTGTGGCTGCACGGCGACGGCGCGCTCGGCGCCGGGCACTACTCCGACGCCCGCCGGCTGGCCGCCCAGGGCACGGTGGTCGTGACGATCAACTACCGGCTCGGCGTGTTCGGCGGCTTCGGGCATCCGGGCCTGGCCGACGGCGGCACGTACGGGCTCCAGGACCAGACCGAGGCGCTGCGCTGGGTGCGGCGCAACGCGGCGGCCTTCGGCGGCGACCCGGGCAACGTGACCGTGTTCGGCATCTCCTACGGGGCCTCGTCCATCGGCGCGCTGCTCACCTCGCCGGGCGCCAAGGGCCTGTTCCACCGGGCGATCATGCAGAGCGGCGAGGCCATGATGGACATGCCCGCCGGCAGCATGGTGCCGGGCCTGGAGGCGCTGCCGTCGTTCATGTGGCGGCCGAAGGCCGAGATCGCGGCCCTGGGCGAGGCGTACGCCCGGCAGCTCGGCTGCGACAGCCTGGCGTGCCTGCGCGCGCTCCCGGTCAAGAAGATCCTCGACGTGCCGCAGATCATGAACGTGTTCCAGGTGTACGCGTACGGCAACCGGGTGCTGCCGCAGTCGCCGGACGAGGCCCTGCGCAAGGGCCGCTTCCACCGGGTGCCGGTGCTGGCCGGGGCGACCCGGGATGAGCATCGCCTCTTTGTCGCGATGAATTACGACATTCAGGGTAAAACGCCGAATTATCCCAAACTTGTACGGGAAGCGTTCGGCAGGAAGGCACCTGACATTCTTCGTAAGTACCCGGTAAATCGGTATAAGTCTCCTAGTATTGCGTGGGCCACCGTCCTCACCGACCGCATGTGGGCCCGCGCCACCCACGAACAGAACACGCTCCTGGCCCGGCACGTACCCGTGTACGGCTACGAGTTCGCCGACCGCGACGCGCCGATGTTCCTGCCGCTGGAGACCGGCTTCGACTGGGGCGCCTACCACGCGGGCGACCTGCCGTACCTCTTCGAGGAGAAGGACACCCCGCTCCCGCCCGCCCAGCGCGCGCTGTCGGACCGGATGATCGGCTACTGGACCAACTTCGCCCGCGCCGGCGACCCCAACGGCGACGGCCTGCCCACCTGGCCCCGCGCCTCCTCCGGCACGCTCGCGCTGGAACCCGGCAAGATCCGCGTCATCGACTACGCTGCCAGGCACCGGCTCGGTTTCTGGAAGTAGGACGGCGTTGATCAAGCTCCTGATCGCCGAGGACCAGGGCATGATGCGCGACGCGCTGGCCCTGCTCCTCGGGCTGGAGGACGACCTGGAGATCGTCGCCCAGGTGTCGTCCGGCGACGCGATCATGGCGGCCGCCGAGACCCACCGGCCCGACGTGGCGCTGCTCGACATCGAGCTGCCCGGCCGCTCCGGCCTCGACGTGCTGCCGGAGCTGCGGGCCGCGCGGCCGGAGTGCGCGGTGCTGATCCTCACCACCTTCGCCCGGCCGGGCTACCTGCGCCGCGCGATGGAGGCCGGGGCCGCCGGGTTCCTGGTCAAGGACGGGCCCGTCGAGGAACTGGCCGCCGCCGTCCGCCGGATCGCGGCGGGGGAGCGGATCGTCGACCCCGCCCTGGCCGCCGCCGCGCTGCGCGCCGGGCCCAGCCCGCTCACCGACCGCGAGCGCGACGTGCTCGCCGCCGCGCTCGACGGCGCCACCATCGCCGACGTGGCCGCCCGGCTGCACCTGTCGGAGAGCACGGTGCGCAACCACCTGTCGTCGGCCATCGGCAAGACCCACACCCGCAACCGCATCGAGGCCGCCAGGCTCGCACGGCACAATGGATGGCTGTGACCTCCACCGAAGCGACCCCCGCCGGCCAGACCCCCGCCGGCCGGACCCCTGCGGGCGCGTTCTCGTACGACGCCGTGCTGTGTGACCTCGACGGCGTCCTGCGCCTGTTCGACCTCGACGTCCAGGACGCCATCGAGGCCCGCTACGGCCTCCCCGTGCGGCGCACCGCCTTCGCCCCCGAGATTCTCTCCCCGGCCACGCTCGGCCGCATCACCGAGGCGCAGTGGGTCGACTCCGTCGCCGCCGCGCTGGGCGGCGACGAGCGCGCCAGGCAGGCCGCCGCCGAGTTCGCCGCCGTGCCGTTCCGGGTCGACGAGGAGGTCAGGGCCCTGCTCGCCAAGGCCCAGGAGCACGCCCCGGTGATCATCGTCACCAACGCCATGGACAGCCTGGACGAGCACCTCGACCGGCTCGGCCTCACCTACTTCGCCGACGCCGTCGTCAGCAGCGCCCGCGTCGGCGTCGCCAAGCCCGACCGGCGCATCTACGAGATCGCCGCCGAGCTCGCCGGGGCCGCGCCCGAGCGCTGCCTGTTCGTCGACGACCGCGCCGAGAACGTCGCCGCCGCCGTCGCCCTCGGCATGACCGGAGTCCACTACCGGCAGGCCGCCGACCTGGCCGCAGCCCTCGGCTGACTGAGGGCCGTGCCTGCCGCCCTCGGTCAGCCGAGGGCCATGTCTGACGCCCCCGGCTAGCCGAGGGCCATGTCGAAGAAGCGGCGCTCCAGTTCGACCGCCCGGCCGAACACCTCCAGCACGCGCCGCCTGCCCGCCTCGCCGAGCCCCGGCCCGAGCCGGTCCAGCTCGCCGCGCAGGAAGTCCACCCACGCGCGGAACTCGGGGCCCTCGTGCAGCCCGATCCACTCCCGGTGCACGAAGCCCTCCGGCAGCGGCTCGACCGCCCTGGACGCCCAGCCGAGGTAGGACCACTCGGCCACGCACAGCACCGCCGCGATCGACGGGTAGTCCTGAGAGGCGCGCACCTCGTCCATGAGCTGCCGGAACTCCGCCGTCACCGGCTCCGTCGCCGCCTGCGTGCTGCCGCCGAGCGCCGCCAGCGCCCGGTGGAAGTACGTCTTCTCCTCCGTCGTCGCCACCTGGCCGAGGAACTGCCCGTACGGGACGCGCGCCTCGAAGGTGTCGGCACAGGCGACGGCCGCGCCGAGGAGCGCGGTGAAGGAGTCGACGAACTGGAAGTCCTGCTCCAGGTAGCGCCGCATGTCGGCCTCACCCGTCGTGATCGCCGTGGCGAACGGGTGGGTCACCACCGCCGTCCACTCGGGCTCGCACTGCTCGCGCAGCCATGCGCTGAAGGTCTCGGTCACGTACCCGACTCTAGGCCCTGGCCCCCGGCTCCCGGCGCGGGCCGGGGGCCGCGCGCCGGGAACGCCGGAGGGTCAGTAGCCGCCGTACGGCTGGCTGGGGGCCTTCGTGGGGGCCTTCGTCGGGGCCTTGGTGGCCGGGGCGGCGGGACGGGAGCCCGCCGGGCGGATCACGCCGAGCAGGCCGTGCGTGCCGCCCTCCAGGCCGGCCGAGAACCACAGCGCGTTCTCGCCGCCGTTCGCCGCCGTGCCGGGCTCCAGGTCCCACAGCCCCGGCAGCGTGATCGCCTTGCCGCCGGCGGTGCGCAGCGCGCCCAGGTGGCGGTTGCCGCGGTAGGCGTGGATGGTGCCGTCGCCGAAGTTGCCGACCAGCAGCGCGCCCGCGTACTGGCCGAGGCGGCGCGGCGCCTTGGTGATCGCCCACGGCGCGTTCAGGCCGGTCCGCGCGATGCGCCCGGTCAGCCTGCCGTCGAGGTCGAAGCGGCTGACGAAGCCCTTGCCCGCCCCGGCGACCGACTTGCCGGTCTTCGGGTCGCGCAGCGCGTACGCCACCCACACGTTGCCGTTGACCACGGCCACGTTGAACGGCGAGTAGTTCGCCGGCACCGCCGCGTCCCTGAACTGCGAGCGCGACAGCCGCACCCGCCGGAAGTCGGCGTCGAAGGCGTGGATCCGGCCGCCCGCGAAGTCGGCCGCCAGCAGGAAGTCGCCGTCGTCCGTCTCGGCCAGCGCCAGGCCCTTGTAGTCGGCGCCGCGCGTGAACGCGCCGATGATCGCGTTCTTCGGGTCGGCCTCGGCGTTCCAGCCGCTGATCGCACCGCTCGGGCTGGAGAAGACGAACGTGGCGGGCCTGCCCTTGACGGTGAAGCCGTCGCCGGGGTTGAACACCTGGCCGGTCGGGGCGCCGCCCGGCACGACCACCTCCGTCGCCTCCTTCTTGCCCTGGCCGGAGTAGACGGTGGCGCTGCCGGTGCCCGTGTTGGACACCCACAGCGTCTTGCCCATGGCCAGCCCCCAGGGGTTGACCAGCTTGGGATCGGTGAGCGCCGCCTTGCCCTTGACGTCCGACACCAGGTTGACGACGTCGAACCGGGTGCGGTGGCTCGTGGCCTGTGCGGGGGTGTTGAGAGTGCTGCCCATGACGACCGCGACAGCGCCCAGGGCGATGATGCGTGACCGCATCCGTACCTCCTTGATAGCGCTTGTGACGCGAGATACGCGAGAGCCGCCTCCCGGGTTCAGTTAGGGTCCCTGGAGGCGTTTCGCGGCCGTGTACGGGGGAGTGGAAGACGCATGGACGTGCTGGGCATCGACATCGGCGGATCGGGCATCAAGGGCGCGCCCGTCGACCTGGAGACCGGCGAGCTCACCCGGGAGCGGCTGCGCGTGCCGACGCCGCGCCCCGCCGTGCCCGGGGCGGTCGCCGCCGAGGTGGGGCGGATCGTCGAGCACTTCGCCTGGACGGGCCCCGTCGGGGTGGCCGTGCCCGGCGTGGTGCACGGCGGCGTGATGCGCGACGCCGTCAACCTGCACGAGTCGTGGGCCGGGGCCGACGCCGCCGAGCTGTTCGGCGGGGCGGCCGTGGTCAACGACGCCGACGCGGCCGGGCTGGCGGAGATGACCTACGGCAAGGGGCGCGGGGAGCGCGGCACCGTGCTCATGCTCACGTTCGGCACCGGGATCGGCAGCGCGCTGTTCGTCGACGGCGTGCTCGTGCCCAACACCGAGCTGGGCCACCTGGAGCTGCACGGCCACGACGCCGAGCACCGCGCCTCCGACCGGGCCCGCGAGGAGCACGACCTCGGCTGGCGGGAGTGGGCCGGGCGCGTCCAGGACTACCTGGAGCACGTGGTGATGCTGCTGTCGCCGTCGCTGATCATCATCGGCGGCGGGGTCAGCAAGAAGGCCGACAAGTTCCTGCCGTACGTCCAGGTGGGCGTGCCCGTCATCCCCGCCGCGCTGCGCAACGAGGCGGGCATCGTCGGGGCCGCCGCGACAGCCGGTAATCGGCGCAGCACAGCGCTGCCGTAAACGTGATCAAACAGAGGCAACCCGGAGGCTGTTCCAGGAGTCTCATAGACGTGACCGTGGCCCGCCACGACTCAACTCTGGGGAGAGTGGGCCGGTCGTGGCGGGCCACGGTCACCCAGCGGCACGACGGGGGCCCCGATATTGGGATGCGCCGCGCCGCGCGGTGGGGCACGATGGGCCGTTGGCTCCCGGCGAGCGGGGCCCGAATATCCTTGAAGCAGTATGGGAACTCCTGCGTTGTCCTCTCCACTCACCGAGCTCCAGTCCCGCCTGCCCGGTCTGATGCCGCGCGACCAGCGGCGGCTGCGGCGCAGGCTCGACGGCGTGCGCCGGGTGCGCTCCCGCGAGGCGCGCGAGAAGATCGCCGCGGAGATCCTCGCCGACGTCGAACGCGCCGAGCAGCGGCTCGCGCGACGCCGCGAGGCCCTGCCGGTCGTCACCTACCCGGACAACCTGCCGGTCTCGCAGCGCAAGGACGACATCCTGGCGGCCATCCGCGACCACCAGGTCGTGATCATCGCCGGTGAGACCGGGTCCGGCAAGACCACCCAGATCCCCAAGATCTGCCTGGAGCTGGGCCGGGGCGTGCGCGGGCTGATCGGCCACACCCAGCCGCGCCGCATCGCCGCCCGCACCGTGGCCGAGCGCATCGCCGAGGAGCTCGGCACCGAGCTCGGCCAGGCCGTCGGCTACAAGGTCCGCTTCACCGACCAGGCGAGCGACCGCACCCTGGTCAAGCTGATGACCGACGGCATCCTGCTCGCCGAGCTGCAGCACGACCGGCTGCTGGAGCAGTACGACACGCTGATCATCGACGAGGCGCACGAGCGCAGCCTCAACATCGACTTCATCCTCGGCTACCTCAAGCAGCTCCTGCCGCAGCGGCCCGACCTCAAGGTCGTCATCACCAGCGCCACCATCGACCCCGAGCGGTTCTCCCGCCACTTCGACGACGCGCCGATCATTGAGGTGTCCGGCCGCACCTACCCCGTCGAGGTCCGCTACCGGCCGCTCGACGACGAGGACGACCAGACGCAGGGCATCGTGCACGCCTGCCGCGAGCTGATCGGCGAAGGCCCCGGCGACATCCTCGTCTTCCTCAGCGGCGAGCGGGAGATCCGCGACGCCGCCGACGCGCTGGCCAAGGCCGAGTTCCGCAACACCGAGATCCTGCCGCTCTACTCCCGGCTGAGCGCCGCCGAGCAGCACCGCGTCTTCCAGCGCCACACCGGCCGCCGCATCGTGCTCGCCACCAACGTGGCCGAGACGTCGCTGACCGTCCCCGGCATCAAGTACGTCGTCGACCCCGGCTACGCCCGCATCTCCCGCTACAGCCACCGCACCAAGGTGCAGCGCCTGCCCATCGAGGCCATCTCGCAGGCCAGCGCCAACCAGCGCAAGGGCCGCTCCGGCCGCACCTCCGACGGCATCGCCATCCGGCTGTACGAGGAGGAGGACTTCCTGGCGCGGCCGGAGTTCACCGACCCGGAGATTCTGCGCACCAACCTGGCCTCGGTCATCCTGCAGATGACCTCCATCGGGCTGGGCGACATCGAGGCGTTCCCGTTCGTCGAGCCGCCCGACCGCCGCCAGGTCAAGGACGGCGTCAACCTGCTGCACGAGCTGGGCGCGTTCGACGCCCACGGCAAGCTCACGCCCATCGGCCGCAAGCTCGCCGCGCTGCCCGTCGACCCGCGCCTGGGCCGCATGGTGCTGGAGGCCGAGCACAACGGCTGCCTGCGCGAGGTCATGGTCATCGCCGCCGCCCTGTCGATCCAGGACCCGCGCGAGCGGCCCTCCGACAAGCAGCAGCAGGCCGACGAGAAGCACCGCCGCTTCGCCGACCCCGAGTCGGACTTCCTGTCCTACGTCAACCTGTGGAACCACCTGCGGGAGAAGCAGCAGGAGCTGTCGTCCAGCGCGTTCCGCCGCATGTGCAAGGCCGAGTTCCTCAACTACCTGCGCGTGCGCGAATGGCAGGACATCTACAGCCAGATCCGCCAGTCGCTCGGCGCCCACCCCGGCACCGAGACGGCCGACCCGCGCCAGGTGCACGCCTCGCTCCTGGTCGGGCTGCTGTCGCACATCGGCGTCAAGGACGTCATGGACAAGCGCGGTGACGGAGGCCGCCGCCCCGTCCAGGAGTACATCGGCGCGCGCAACGCCCGCTTCGCCATCTTCCCCGGCTCCGCGCTGGCCAAGAAGCAGCCGCAGTGGGTGATGTCGGCCGAGCTGGTCGAGACGTCCCGGCTGTGGGCGCGGGTCAACGCCAAGATCGAGCCCGACTGGGTCGAGCCGCTCGCCCAGCACCTGGTCAAACGCTCCTACTCCGAGCCCCACTGGGAGAAGAACCAGGGCGCGGTGATCGCGCTGGAGAAGGTCACCCTGTACGGGCTGCCGCTCGTGGTCGGCCGCAAGGTCAACTACGGCCGGATCGACCCCGACCTGTCGCGCGAGCTGTTCATCCGGCACGCCCTCGTCGAAGGCGACTGGGACAGCCACCACAGCTTCCTCAAGGCCAACCGCAAGCTGCTCGAAGAGGTCGAGGAGCTGGAGAACCGGGCCCGCCGCCGCGACATCATGGTCGACGACGAGGCGCTGTTCGACTTCTACGACCAGCGGGTGCCCGCCGACGTCGTCTCCGCCCGGCACTTCGACGCCTGGTGGAAGAAGGCGCGCACCGAGCAGCCGGAGCTGCTCACGTTCTCGCCCGACATGCTCGTCAACGAGGGCGCCGACGTCAGCGCCCGCGACTACCCCGACACCTGGCGGCAGCTCGGCCAGCGGATGAAGCTGACCTACCAGTTCGAGCCCGGGGCCGACGCCGACGGCGTCACCGTGCACGTGCCGCTGCAGGTGCTCAACCAGATCAACTCCGACGGGTTCGACTGGCAGATCCCCGGCCTGCGCGAGGAGCTCATCACCGCGCTCATCCGCTCGCTGCCCAAACATTTGCGCCGCAACTTCGTGCCCGCCCCCAACTACGCCAAGCAGGTGCTGGCCGCCGTCAAGCAGGGCGGCGAGCCGCTGCTGGAGGCCGTCGAGCGCGAGCTGCTGCGGCTGACCGGCGTCCGCGTGCCGCACGACGCCTGGCAGCTCGACCAGATCCCCGACCACCTGCGGATCACGTACCGGGTGATCGACGAGCGCAAGCGCACGATCGCCGAGGACAAGGACCTCGACGCGCTCAAGCGGCGCCTGGCGCCGCGCCTGCGCAAGTCGCTCTCGCAGGCGGGCGACGACCTGGAGCGCACCGGCCTGACCACGTGGAGCTTCGGCACCCTGCCCAAGGTGTTCGAGCAGGGCCGCATGAAGGGCTACCCGGCGCTCGTCGACGCCGGCGACTCCGTCTCCATCAAGATCTTCGAGACGGAGGCCGAACAGCGCCGCTCCCATTGGACCGGCACCCGCCGCCTGCTGCTGCTCAACGTCACCAACCCGGCCAGGTCGCTGCTCGGCGGCCTGTCCAACCAGGCCAAGCTCGCGCTGTCACGCAGCCCCCACGGCGGCGCGGTCGCGCTGTTCGACGACATCGTCAACGCCTCCGTCGACAAGCTGACGAACGACGTCGGCGGCCCCGCCTGGGACCCGGTCGCCTTCGACCGCCTCTACCAGCACGTACGGGCCCACCTGTGGGACACCTCCGCCGAGGTGCTGTCGCGGGTGGAGCAGATCCTCACCGTCTGGCACGCCATCGGCACCCGCCTGGACGGCCTGCGCGCCGGCGCCTCCACCCAGGACGTACGCGACCAGCTCGGCAGGCTCGTCTTCCCGGGGTTCGTCACCGCGACCGGCCACCGCCGCCTCCCCGACATCCTGCGCTATCTGCGTGCCGTCGAGCGCCGCCTCACCAAGCTGCCCGAGGAGCCGTGGCGCGACGAGGAGTGGATGGACCGGGTGCACCGGGTGGAGGACGACTACCAGGACCTTCTCGACCGCCTGCACCCGGCCAGGCGCTCCGACCCGGACGTGGTGGAGATCCGGTGGATGATCGAGGAACTGCGGGTCAGCTTCTTCGCCCAGACGCTCGGCACCCCGACCCCGGTGTCGGAGAAGCGCATCGCCAAGGCGATGGACAGGCTCAGCCCTTGAAGATCGACGTGTCCAGCTCGAACCCGACCGGCTCGGGCAGGGTGATCGGCGAGCCGACCGTCACCTTGGTCATCGAGGTGTAGGCGCCGTCGACCGGCTTGCTGTAGACGGTCACGCCCGGCTCGTCGCCGATCGGGTCGATGAGCAGGTAGATCGGCACCTTGCCGACCGCGTAGCCCTTGGGCTTCTCCTGGCGGTCGTCGTGGGCGCTGCTCGGCGAGACCACCTCGGCGGCCACGAAAATGCCGGAGGACAGCAGCTCGAGATGCCCCCAGCGGGGGCAGTCGGCGGGTGCGAGCAGGTAGTCGGGCTGATAGGAGTCGCGGGGGCCTTCGATGCAGAGGCTCACGCCGCCTGCGGACTGCCACCATCCGCGCTCCCTGCTGAGCGGAAGGAGCTCGTAGGCCAGTTCCATGGCCATGCGGTGGTGCTCGGGGGTGCCTAGTGGGCTCAAGATGACCTTCCCTTCGATGACCTCTGCCCGGACGCCGGGCAGGGGGGGTAGGGCGTCGAAGACGTCTCGGAGATGATGCGGTGCGGTGTCGCTCACGGCGGGCTCCGGCTTGCTGATCGTCATGGTCGCCATGAACATGTCCCTTCGTGTTCGAGCAGGCACGCTCAGTATTTCACGCGGGAAGGCTGGACACGTCCCGGTCGTAGAAGCGGTGGGCGGCGACGGCCTCGGCGAACGGCTGGGCGATGTCGTCGCCGGTGACGACGCCGGTGCTGCCGGGCAGGCGGGCGGCCTCCACGAGCTGCGCGCCGGAGCCGACGGCGCCGATGGGCTTGCCGTGCTTGTACGCCTCCATGATCCAGAACTGGGCGCGGCCCATGGCGGCCAGGGCCTGGCCGTCGGCGGCCACGACCGCGTCGTACAGGACCGAGTTGGCGGCGCTGAGCTGGCGGTCGACCGGGATGCCGCCGATCGAGCCCTCGTGCGGCGCGATGATCTCGCAGATCGCGCCCTGCCCCTCCAGCGCCTGCTTGAGCGCGGTGACGGCGGCGGCGTCGGTGCCGTCGGCCATGAGGATGGCGATCTTGCGGGTGGCGACGCCGCCGGGCTGGTTCGTCATGCTGAGCGCGGGCGAGGCGTCGGAGTGCACCGGGCCGCCCTGCGGCACCGGCAGGCCGAGGCCGTGGGCGACCTGCTCGGCCAGGTCGGGATGGACGGAGCCGAGCTGCTTGAGCACGCCCTCCTTGATGTGCTTGCGCTCGACGTGTCCCAGCTCGAACAGGAACGCCGAGACGATGTGCCGCTTCTCCCAGTCGGCCATGCTGTTCCAGAAGAGCGTGGCCTGGGTGTAGTGGTCCTCGAAGCTGGGGCTGCGCTTGCGGATCTTGGTTCCGTCGATCTTCTCCTGGTAGTGCTTGTAGCCGTCGATGGCGGCGGGGCAGCCGCCGCTGATGGAGTTGATCGCGTAGCTGGTGCGCGACTCGTGGATGAGGTGCTGGTGGAAGCCGTCACGCTGGTCGTTGCGCACCGGGCTGACGGGCTGGTTGACGGGGATCTGCGGGAAGTTCGGCCCGCCCAGGCGCAGCAGCTGGGTGTCCAGGTAGGAGAAGAGCCTGCCCTGGAGCAGCGGGTCGTTGGTGAAGTCGATGCCGGGCACCACGTTGCCGAGGTGGAAGGCGACCTGCTCGGTCTCGGCGAAGAAGTTCTGCGGGTTGCGGTTGAGCACCATCCTGCCGATGGGCTTCAGCGGCACCTGCTCCTCGGGGATGATCTTCGTGGCGTCGAGCAGGTCGAAGTCGAAGTCGTGCTCGGCCGACTCGGGCACGAGCTGCACGCACAGCTCGTACTCCGGGTAGGCGCCCCGCTCGATGGCCTCCCACAGGTCGCGCCGGTTGAAGTCGGGGTCGTTGCCCTGGATGCGCAGCACCTCGTCCCACACCAGCGAGTGGGTGCCGAGCACGGGCCGCCAGTGGAACTTGACGAACGTGGCCCGCCCCACGTTGCTGACGAACCGGAACGTGTGCACGCCGAAGCCCTGCATCATCCGGTACGAGCGCGGGATGGCCCGGTCCGACATCAGCCACATGACCATGTGCATCGTCTCGGGCTGCATCTGGACGAAGTCCCAGAACGTGTCGTGCGCCGACTGCGCCTGCGGGATCTCGTTGTGCGGCTCCGGCTTGACGGCGTGCACGAAGTCGGGGAACTTGATGCCGTCCTGGATGAAGAAGACGGGGAAGTTGTTGCCGACCAGGTCGAAGTTGCCCTGGCTGGTGTAGAACTTGGTGGCGAAGCCGCGCACGTCGCGCACGGTGTCGGCCGACCCGCGCGAGCCCGCCACGGTGGAGAAGCGCACGAACACGGGGGTCCGCGCCGTCGTGTCGTTCAGGAACTCGGCGCACGTCACGTCGGCCATCGACTCGTAGACCTGGAAGTAGCCGTACGCGCCCGAGCCCCGGGCGTGCACGACCCGCTCGGGGATGCGCTCGTGGTCGAAGCGGGTGACCTTCTCGCGGAAGTGGAAGTCCTCCATGATGGTCGGACCCCGGGTGCCGGCCTTCAACGAGTTGTCGGTGTCGTCGACCGGGCAGCCCTGGTCCGTGGTCATGGGCGCGTCGTCCAGCGGCACCCGATACTGGCGGAGCTGGGTGTCCTTGGCGTCGGTCTCAGGCTTCATGAGGTCCCCCCTGGCTGTCGAACCACACCTACCCCGGGGGCATCACTGGCCACTCCGGCGGATCCGTACAGTGGAGGGAAAATTCCAGATAACGGATGGGTTTTGATGATCAAGGCAGTGGTGCTGGACGTCGGTGAGACGCTCATCGACGAGACGCGCATCTGGTCGCGGTGGGCCGACCGGCTCGGGGTGCCCAGGTTCGTGCTGATGGGCGCGCTCGGCGGGATGGCCGCGCTCGACCGGTCCCACAGCGAGGCGTTCGAGCTCGTCCGGCCCGGCTTCGACTTCGAGGCGGAGAACGCGGCGTGGGAGCGGGACGAGCCCGGCAGCCTGCGCAACCATTTCGACGCCGACGACCTCTACCCGGACGTGCGGGAGGCGCTCGCCGCGCTGCGGGCGGCCGGCTACCAGGTGATCATCGCGGGCAACCAGCCGGAGCGGGCCTACGACGCGCTGGTGGCGATGGAGCTGCCGGTCGACTCGGTGCACACCTCCGACGGGTGGGGGGTGGCCAAGCCCGCGCCGGAGTTCTTCGCCAAGGTCGCGGCGGTCGCCGGGCGGCAGCCGGGGGAGATCCTGTACGTGGGGGACCGGCTGGACAACGACGTGCTGCCGGCCTCGGCGGCGGGCATGCGCACGGCGCTGCTGCGCCGGGGGCCGTGGGGCTACCTGCACGCCGAGCGGGCACAGGCCGCCCAGGTCGCCGACGTCATCGTCGACGACCTGCACGCCCTGCTCCCCGCCCTGCGCGGCATGGCCTGACGGCGGGGAGTCACTCGTCGTCGCGCTCGATGTGCACGGCGCGTTCCTCGGCCGACAGGTCGCCGCCGTCCTCGCCCCAGTCGGAGCCGATCTCGCGGTCCTCCGCGTCGGCCTCCAGGCCCTCGTCCGGCTGGGTCAGCCGGTGCTCGGGCCGGGGCGCGTGGCGCAGCCTGTCGGGCAGCTCGCGTCTGAGCCGTTCGTCGAGTGAGTCGCGATGCCGGGGATCGTCCTCGGTGATCTCGTAGTTGAGACCCCGGTCGTCGGTCCATTCCTCGACCGTGATCCCCTGCTCGTCGCTGTATCCGTATCGGTCCGGAGGCTGTTCGGTCATACGCGTCCCCTACCCCGTGGACGGGCCGGAATCCTAGGTTCCGGCCTGCCGCAGGGCGTCACGCAGTTCCTGCTTGTCCATCCGCGACCTGCCGGGGATGTCGGCGCGCTGCGCCTGCTCGTACAGTTCGGCCTTGGTCTCGCCGGTGACGGTCAGCGCGCGCAGCTCCTCGTCGCGGCGCTGCTTGAACGCCTGGCCGAGCTCGCGCAGCCGTTCGGGGGTCGCGGACTCGGTCAGCTGGGGGAGGAGTTCGTCCTCTTCCTCCTTGACGTGGTGGGTGACCGCGTCCTCAAGCTGCTGGAGGGTCTGGCGGAACTCCGCGGTGCCGGGCTCGGCGCGTACCAGGGAGTCGAGCAGGACCTCGGCCTCCTTGTGCTCCTCCACGCCGTGGTGGGCGTCGAGCTGGGGGTAGACGCGGTCCTCCTCGGCGCGGGAGTGGGCGGTGAGCAGGGCGTGCAGCTCGGCCGCGGTGGCGGCCTGGTCGCCCTGGCCGCTCCTGAGCCGTTCGAAGAGGGCTTCGACCTCGCGGTGGTCCTGGGTGATGAGGGAGATGACGTCGCTTGTCATGAGCACCGGGGCTACCCCGCCGGCGGCGGTCCAATCACGGTGGCGGGCATTGGTCAGGCGTTCTCCAGAACCGGGTTCAGCGTGCGGGCGGGCGCGGGCCGTACGGGCTGCAGGGCGGGCTGCAGGGCCGGGGCGGGGGCGGGGCGGCGGGCGAGCCTGGCGAACGCCACGGCGGCCAGCAGCGTCGCCGCCACGCAGGCCACGCCGCCCGCCTCCAGGGCCGCGCGCGGGCCGAAGGTGTCGCTCAGCCAGCCGAGCACCGGGCCGCCGAGCGCCCCCGAGGCCGCGCCGACCATGCCGACCGCGGCGATGACCCGGCCGCGCATGGCGTCGGGGCTGTCGAGCTGTGCCCGCGCCGAGACCGTGGTGTCCACCAGGATGGCCCCGGCCGCGATCGGCAGCATGGCGACGGCGAACGCGGGCAGGGTCGGCAGCAGCCCGCTCAGCGCCTGCAGGACGCTGATGGCGAGGGCGGAGCCGAGCAGCAGCCGCAGCGTCAGCCGCGCGCGGGAGGCGGTGATGACGCCGCCCACCACGGTGCCCACGGCGAAGACCGTGGAGAGCAGGCCGTAGCCGCCCGCGCCGCCCTCCAGCGGGCCCGCGCTCATCGCGGCCATGGTGACCTGGTAGTTGCGCCCCAGGCTGCCCAGCACCAGCGACAGCGCCAGCATCACCAGCAGCCACGGGGTCCGCAGCACGTAGCGGAGCCCGGCGGCGATGGCGCCGGGCTCGCGCTCGGCGCTCTCCAGCTCGTGGAACTCCGACGCCCGCATGGCGGCGACCGCCGCGATCACCGCGAAGAACGTGACCGCGTTGATCACGAACAGCCCGCCCTGACCGGTGACGGGCAGCATCACGCCCGCGATCGACATGCCCAGGATACGTCCGGCGGAGTTGATGACGGAGCCGAGCGCCATCGCGTTCGGCAGGTCCTCTCGCGGCACCACCTCCGCGCCGAACCGGCCGAGCGCGGGCCCGCCGAGCGCCGAGACGACGCCGCCCGCCAGCGCCACCGCGTAGATGGGCAGCACGGAGTCCACGCCCGTCAGCGCGATCACGGCCAGCACGGCGGCCAGCGCGGCCTGGGCGAGCTGGGCCGCGATCACCACCGGGCGGCTCGGCAGCCGGTCGGCCAGCGCCCCGCCCCACATGCCCAGCAGCAGCGTCGGCAGCGCCTGCATGACCAGGCTGAGACCCATGCTGGTGGCCGACCCCGTCATGGACAGCACGAGCCAGTTGACCCCGAGGACCTGCATCCAGGTGCCGGTGATGGAGACCAGGTCCGCGCCTGCCCAGAGCCGGTAGTTGTGATGACGGAGGGCGCGGAACGTGGAGGAGGTGAGGGACAAGACTTTTCCTGTGCTTGACGGGGGCGACAGGTGGTGAACACCCTCTTTACGGACACGGATTCCGGTATGTCCGAAAAGTGAGGTAAGTCACGTTTAAAACGCGCGGAAGTCGGCCAGGGTCGCCAGCGCCGTCACGTCCAGGATCTCGATCCGCCCGTCGACCGGCCGGATCAGCCGGCGTCGCCGCAGGTCGCGCAGGGCTTTGGCGGTCAGGTCCGGGTCGGCGCCCGCCAGCGCCGCCAGCTCCGGCCCCGACAGCGGCACGCCGACGTCCAGGCCCCGGGTCCCGTGCCTGCCGTGCCGCCCGGCCAGCGACAGCAGCAGCCGTGCCAGGCACGCCCCCGTGTCGTAGCCGGCCAGGTCGAGCCTGCTCTGCTCGGCCCAGCGCAGCCGGTCCACGATGAACCGGCTCATCGCCAGTCCTGCGGGCGCCGAGCCCCGGACGAAGTCCAGGAACGCCGGCCCGCTGACGACCGAGGCGCGCACGGCGCCGCAGGTGGTCACGGTGGCCGCGTGCAGGCTGTGCGTGAGCGGCACCATGTCGCCCACCACGTCACCCGCCACCCGGACGGCCAGCAGCGATTCGTGGCCGCCGCCGGGCCTGGCCGACACCTTGGCCACGCCCTCCAGCAGCACGAAGATCGGCGTGCTGGCCTCGCCCTGGCGCATCAGCACCTGCCCGGCCGCGTAGCGGGCCTCGGCGCCCAGGGCCAGCAGCCGCTCGCGCACGGCGGGCGGCAGGTAATGGAGGAAGGTGCCCTCGGGAAAGCTGCGCAGACCGGTCATGTCCCCCTCCGGCATCCCTCGCCTGTCGCGAATATGGCACCGGATCGGGAATCAGACCAGTTCGAGTGGGCTATCCCGGTTGGCCAGAGCCGCGTAGTGCCCGCCGGCGGCCATGAGCGCATCGTGGGTGCCGCGCTCGACCACCCGGCCGCCGTCCAGCACGACGATCTCATCGGCGTCGCGGATCGTCGACAGGCGGTGCGCGATCGTGATCGTGGTGCGGCCCCTGGCCAGCGCGTCGAGGGCCTCCTGGACGGCCCGCTCGGTCTGGGTGTCGAGCGCGCTGGTGGCCTCGTCCAGGATCAGCACCGGCGGGTCGCGCAGCAGCGTGCGGGCGATGGCCAGTCGCTGCTTCTCGCCGCCGGAGAAGCGGTGGCCGCGCTCGCCCACGAGCGTGTCGTAGCCGTCGGGCAGCGCGGCGATGTGGTCGTGGATGCGGGCCGCCCGCGCCGCCGCCTCGACCTCCTCGTCGGTGGCCGACGGGGCGCCGAAGCGCAGGTTGTCCGCGATCGAGGCGTGGAAGAGGTACGTCTCCTGCGACACCACGCCGATCGTCTCGGCCAGCGACTCGAAGGTCAGCTCGCGCACGTCCACGCCGTCGATCGTGACCCGCCCCTCGGCCACGTCGTACAGCCGGGGCGGCAGGTAGCCGAGCGTCGTCTTGCCGGAGCCCGTCTCGCCCACCACGGCCAGGCTGCCGCCCGCCGGGACGGTGATGTCGATCCCGCTGAGCGTGGGCGCGTCGCCGTAGGAGAAGCCGACGCCCTCGAAGCGGACCTCGCCGCGCACCTCGCGCAGCGTGCGGGTGCCGGGGCGGATGTCGACGGGCAGGTCCAGGTACTCGAAGATGCGCCCGAACAGCGCCAGCGAGCTCTGCACCTCCACGCCCAGCCGCAGCAGCGACACCGTGGGCCTGAACAGCGCGGCCTGCAACGTGGTGAAGGCCACCAGGGTGCCGACCGAGATCGCGCCGGTGTGGCCGACCGCCCAGTAGACGGCCGCGGGCATCGCCGCCATGATCACCTGGATGGTCGACTGCCGCCACCGCCCGGCCATGCTCGCCTTGACGCCCAGCGCGGCAAGCTCGTCGGAGGAGCGGGCGAAGCGCCCGGCCAGGTCCTCGGCGCGGCCCATCGTCCGGCCGAGCAGGATGCCGCTGATCGACAGCGACTCCTGCACCATGGCGGAGATCGCCGCCAGCTTGCGCTGCCGCTCGGCGGTGATGCGCTTGCGCTCGCGGCCCACCTTGCGGCTGATCCACACGAACAGCGGCAGCAGCAGGAGCGAGACCGCCGTCAGCCGCCAGTCGAGCGCGAGCATCGCGACGATCGTGGCGATCACCGTGGTCAGGTTGGACACCAGGGAGGTGGCGGTCGAGGTGACGACCGCCTGCATGCCGCCGATGTCGTTGGCGATGCGCGACTGGATCTCGCCCGTCCTCGTGCGCGTGAAGAAGGCCAGGGACATGCGCTGGAGGTGGCCGTAGACGGCGGTGCGCAGGTCGTGCATGACGTGCTGGCCGACGGTGGTGGACACCAGCGTCTGCACCACGTCGAACACGCTGGTGGTGACGGCGACGGCGATCATGCCGAGCGCGAGCAGCGTGAGCAGGCCGGTGTCGCGGTTCGGGATCGCCACGTCCAGCACCTCGCGCAGCAGGAACGGCGAGGCGAGCGAGACCAGGGAGGCCAGCAGGATCAGCGCGCCGACCAGGGCCAGGCGGCCGCGGTAGGGGCGGAAGAGGGTGATGATGCGCCGCAGGGGCGCCCGTGGCTCATCGGCCAAATCGGTACCTCGTTTCTGATGTTGTCTCAAACTGAGGTTACCTCAGTAAGCTGGCGTCATGGAGGACACGGAGCTCGCCGAGCTGTTCCATCAGGTCGGGCGGCGGCTGCGGCACCGCTACGCGCACCTGCTGGAGCCGCACGGCCTCAACCCGGGCCAGGCGCGGGCGCTGCGCGCGCTCGCCGACGCGGGGCGCCCGCTCAGGATGGTCCAGCTCGCCGAGGCGCTGCGCATCGTGCCGCGGTCGGTCACGCCCGTCGCCGACGCGCTGGAGGAGGCGGGGCTGGTGCGCCGGGAGGTCGACCCGGCCAACCGCCGCTCGACGCTGGTCGTCCTCACCGGCGCGGGCCGCGCCGCCGTCGAGCGCGCCCGCGAGGCGCGCCGCCGGGCCGGGCAGGAGCTGTTCGCGGTCCTGTCCGAGGACGAGCGCGACCGGCTCAAGGAGCTGCTGCGGGCGGTGGACGGCCAGTTCTCCTGAAGGGCTCAGGTGACCGTCCGGCCGCCGACGACGGTGCCCAGGCAGCCGGGCCCGCCCAGCAGGGCCGCGTACGGGTAGCGTCCCCGGGCGTCGAAGACCGCGAAGTCGGCCCGGCCCCCGGCGTGCAGCGAGCCCGCGCCGCCCGGCCCGCCCGCCATCCCCAGCGCCCGCGCCCCGCCCAGCGTCGCCGCCCGCACCAGCCGCTCGTCCAGGTCCCGCACCCGGCCGCCGAGCCCGCGCACGCCCTCGCGTACGGCCGCCGCCCGGGCGAGCGGGCCGGCCGCGGGCGCGTCCCCGGGGCCGGTGCCGAACGCCAGGACGTTGCCCTCGTCCAGCAGCGCCAGCCACTCCTCCGGGTACGGCGGCGACGGGCACAGGGCGACGGCGGCGCCGCGCAGGCGCAGGAGCTTGCGCTCGCCGGGGTCCAGGGCCCGGGCGCAGGCGACGTGGCAGTGCGGGCCGAGCAGGCCCGCCTCGTCGAGGGCGGCGGGCGCGTGCCGGTCGAGACGCACCAGCAGCCGCAGGCCGAACGTCCTGGCCAGCACCGCCACGTCCTCCAGCACGTGCGGGTCGCGGGTGACCGGCGCGACGCCGACGCCGCACGGCCGGTCCACCTCGCGGATCGCGGTGATGAGGGCGTCGCGCCCGCGTTCCTCCCACTCCCGCTCCGAGGCGCAGCGCACCTCGGCGTAGCAGACGCCGGGGAGCGCGCCGGGGTCGGCGGCCACGACGGCCCGCGCGGTGACCCCGGGGGCGGGCGGGCCCGGCGCGGCGCAGGCGTCGACCAGCCCCGCGACGATCGTCCCCGGCCAGCGCCGCTCGCTCGCGACGGGGCAGGAGGCCAGCAGCTCCGCCCGGGGGCCCACCGCCAGCACCCGCTCGCCCCGCACGGCGACGGCGCCGTCGCGGACCGGTCCGGCGGTGATGGGCAGGACGAGCGGGGCGGAGTGCAGGACGACGGGCGCGGGCGCGCGGGCGTTCAGCGTGGTTCCGGAACGCCGCGCGGACCTCATCGGAGCTCCCGTCTCGACTGGCGGATTGTCCCCTTTATGGCATTAAACGGGGTCTTGTCCTACCTGCGCAATCACCTGGTGAACGCCACGCGGGCGGTAACGGCCCGACAGCCGGGCCAGCTTGAGGCTCAGGTGGAGCGCCAGCCGCTCGCCGCCGTCCTTGAGGTCCGTGCGGGCCAGCTCCTCCACCCGTTGCAGCCGGTAGTAGAGCGAGGTCCGGTGCAGCCGCAGCGCCCGCGAGGTCGCCACCGCGCTGCCCGCCAGGTCCAGGTACGTCTCCAGCGTCTCCAGCAGCGGCAGGTGCTGATCCTCGGCGAGCAGCAGCTCCAGCCCGGGGTGCAGCTCGTGGTCGGGGAGCCCGGTGAGCATCCGGTAGACGCCGAGCCGGTCCCAGCGGGCCGTGTGCCCGAGCCCGGGCACCCGCGCCGCCACCTCGGCCGCGTGCCGGGCCTCGGCGTACGAGCCCGCCGCCTCGGCCAGCGACGGCCTGGGCCGCCCGACGCCGACGACGACCCGGACCGACAGGGCGGCGTGCAGCTCGTCCGGCGCGAACGGGGCGCCGGACACGAGCAGCACGGCGTGGTCGTAGCGGACCAGGTGCAGCGGATGGTGGCCGCTCAGCCGCCGCCGCACCGCCAGCAGGCCCTGCTCCAGCGCCAGCCGCACCGCCTCGTCCGGCTCGCCCGACGGCTGCCTGGCGACCAGCGCGGTCACCGGCTGGCCCTGCGGGAACGCGCCGGCCTCGATGAGCTGCCTGGCCGCGTCGCGCTCGCCGCGCAGCAGCCCGGTCACCGCCTCCAGCTCCCGGTGCGAGGCCAGGCCGGTGGCCAGGCTCTCGTGGTAGAGCGCCAGGGCCAGCCCGGGTGCCGCCGCCGCGGCCTCCTCGACCTGGTCGGCGGTCATGGGCGGCGGGGCGTCGATGAACCACAGGAAGCCCAGCAGCCCGGCCTCGTGCCGTACCGGGACGCACACGCGCGGCAGCAGGCCGAGGTGGGGCGCGCCCGGGGTGCGCAGCGGGCCGGGGGAGTCGTGCGCCCCGGCGTCGCGCAGCCACTGGCGGACCTCCGGCGTGGTGTGGCGGCGCAGGATGGAGTCGCGGCGGATGTCGTCCATGACGCCGTTCTGCTCGCTGTAGGCGACGACCCGTTGCAGGCGGTCCTCCAGCAGCAGCGGACGCTCGAGCCGAGCGGCGAGCTCGTCGACGATCCGCTGAAGATCCGCCACAGACGCCCCTTGATGTGGGTATTTCAACAAATGTCGGAACGGCCACTACAGCTCTTCCCTACAACTGAACGGTGATCTCGGTCAATAGGGTCTATACCGTCAACTCGTGAACGCCCCGAAGAAGCTGCTCAAAGGCTTGCTAGCGGTCATCGTGACGATCCCGCTGAGCCTGATGGCGACCCCCGCTTCCGCAGCACCCCCCGCAGACGACCCCGAGCACCCCTGGCGGCTGGAGCACTGGCCGCAGACCCAGCCGTGGCAGCGCGACGCGCCTGAGGAGGCCCCGTCGCTGCGCCGCGACCGCCCGTCCACCGGCGTCAAGCCGATCGACCCGCAGAACTGGGTCAACCCCGATCACATGACGTGGGCGGACTACAAGCAGATCCCCGGCACCAAGTGGAACGACCCCGCGGTCAAGGGCTCCAAGCGCACCTTCAAGGGCGCCCTCGTCCTGCTGGACTACCCCAACCAGCCGTTCGTGGTGACCCAGCCCCGGGGCTCGACCATCTTCGCCAACCCCAGCGCCCAGGCCCACGACGTGCCGCGCGACCAGGTGGCCAAGTTCTACCAGGACTTCCTCAACACCCCGAACGACCTCAACCGGGGTCACACCATCCACGAATACTGGATGGAGGACTCCGGCGGACGCTACGGCGTCGAGCTGACCGGGTTCGGCCCGTACACGATGCCCGGCAAGGACCACGAGTACGCCATGGAGATGCAGGGCGGCGAGGGCTGCCCCTCCGGCGACTCCTGCAACAAGAACCTGCGCGCCGACGGCAACGCCGCCTGGCTGGCCGACGTCGGCAAGGAGACCGCAGACCAGTTCGACTTCGTCTTCTACCTGAGCGCCGGCCAGGACGAGTCGTCGACCTGGCAGGAGTTCGGCATGATGAAGTTCCCCACCAAGGAGGACGTGCCCGACGAGTGGGGCCCCGAGGGCGACCCCGCGCTGCCCAACTGGTCCAGGACCCGCTACGTCGAGTGGACCTCCTGGCAGTCCGGCTCCACCTTCTGGCCCAACGCCCGCTTCGGCGTCGACTCCGTGCAGGCCGAGAGCTCCGGCATGGGCGTCTACGCCCACGAGCTGAGCCACATCATGGGCATCGCCGACAACTACAACAACCCGTACGGGAAGCCACCCCGGCGCGCCTACACCGGCATCTGGGAGATGCTCAGCCGCGGCAGCTTCAACGGGCCGGGCGGCCCGCACTCCCGCTGGCTGATCCCGCCCACCTCCGGCGGCTCGATGGGCGCCCAGCACATGCTCCGCAACAAGATCAAGCTGGAGATGGTCGACGAGGCCAACGTGCTGCGCCTGTCACGCGAGGCGCTCGACGAGTCCGGCCTGGTCACCGCCCGGATCACCGCCCGCGCCGCGCAGCCCGGCCCGAAGGGGCTGGCCGGCGTGAACATCCAGTTCGACACCCGCGACGAGAGCACCGGCTCCTGTGACGAGAAGGTCGACCCGCTCTGCGACGGCGGCGGCTACGACAACTACACCGTCGAGGTCGTGGACCGGATGGGCACCGACTCCTTCACCCCCGACTCCGGCGTCCTGCTGGCCAAGACCAAGAACATCGACGACGCCCCGTTCGAGTGGGTGATCGACGCCAACCCGCAGGACATCGGCATGACCGACTACGTGATGCCCGACGGGACCAAGGTGCCGATCACGATCGGCGACTACCGGCAGCTGTCCGACGCCCTCTTCCACGCCGGCACCGACTCCGGCAGCGAGTACGAGTACGTCGACGAGGCCAACCGGCTGCACTTCTACATCACCGACGTGCACCGCGACCGCCAGGGCGTGCTGTCCTACACCGTCGCCGTCCGCTCCCTCGACGGCTCGGGCCCGCAGCGGCGCGGCGTCCGGCTGCTGCCCGCCGCCGGCGTCCCGACCGGCAAGAACCTGTCCACCTGCACGTTCCCGCTGTTCAACACCGGCCGCTCCGGCCCGGTGCGCGGGCAGCACCCCGAGGACGTCAGCGCCTACCTCGGCTCCGACGTCTACCGTCTCAAGGCCGAGGTGTCGGGCAAGGGCTGGACCGCCCAGCTGCCCAACGCGCTGGCCTCCGTCGCCGCCGGCGAGCACGCCAAGGTGACGGTCAACGCGCTCCGCGGCGACGGCGGCTCCCGCCTCGCCCGGGTCAAGCTGACCGCCACCTCGGAGAGCGACCCGGCCAAGTCGATGACGGCCACCTGTCACGTGATCGGCCTGTAGCTGAACGACGGGGCACGGGCTGGCGTGGCCCGTGCCCCGTCGGTTTGAATCACCCCCGGAAGGGGGGTCACGTACGTGACAGCTGAGTTGGACAAGCCGCAGCGCCGGCGCAGGCTCGGGGTGGCCGCGCCCGTCGCCGCCGGCGTCGCGGCCGCCGCGGCCAGCATCCTCGCGGCGGCCCTCGAATGGGAGATCCCGCCCCTGGCCAAGGTCGGGGTCACCGCCGCCGCCGCGCTCCTGGTCGGCCTGGCCACCTGGGCCACCACCGAGAGCCGGCCCCGGCGCGGCGTCCCCGCCGAGCCGTCCTCACGCCCGCCCGACCAGTGGCCGCCCGTCCCCGAGCACTTCACCGGCCGCGCCGAGAGCCTCGCCGAGCTGCGCGAGGTCTTCGCCGCCCGCCGCCGGTCCGCCGCCGGCTCCCCGCCGCTCGTGGTCTCCCTGTACGGGCGCGGCGGCGTCGGCAAGTCGGCCCTCATGACCCGCTTCGGGGACGAGGTCGCCGCCTGGTTCCCCGACGGCCGCCTCTACGCCGACCTGCGCGGCGGCGTCGACGCCCCGGTACGGCCCGAGGAGGTGCTGACCGGGTTCCTGCGCGCGCTCGGCGTCCGGCTCACCATCGACCCCGGCGGCCTGGAGGAGCTGCGCAAGCTCTGGCTGACCTGGACCAAGGGCCGCCGCATCCTCATCGGCCTGGACAACGCGCACGACGCCGAGCAGGTCAAGGCGCTGATCCCGGCCGAGCGCGGCTGCGCGGTGCTGGTCACCTCCCGCCAGCCGCTGTTCCTGAACGGCACCCACGACACGCGGCTCGGCGTGTTCAGCGAGGCGCAGGGCGTGGAGCTGCTGGCCCGGCTGGCCGGCGGCGCCCGGGTGAGCGACGACCTGGAGTCGGCCCGGCGCATCGTCCGCCAGTGCGACCACCTCCCGCTGGCCGTCACCATCTGCGGCGGCCGGCTCGCCACCCGCGAGCAGTGGACGCTGCGCCAGATGGCCGACCGGCTGCACGACGAGCGCCGCCGCCTCGACCAGCTCGAACTCGCGCCCACCGTGGACAAGAGCGTGCGCGCCTCCGTCCAGCTCAGCTACGACGACTGCACCGGCGTGCAGCGCCGGCTGCTGCGCCTGCTCAGCGCGCTGCCCGCGCCCGACGTGCCCGCCTGGGTCGCCGGGGAGCTGCTCGACGTCTCCGGGCTCGACGGCGCCGACCAGCTCGAGGCGCTCATCGACGCCCAGCTCGCCGAGTGCTCCGGCACCGACGCCACCGGCGCGCTGCGCTACCGGCTGCACGACCTCGTCGCCCTGTTCGCCGCCGAGCTGGCCGGCGAGGACGACCCCGAGCGGCGCGGCGACGCCATCGAGCGGGTGCTGCACGGCTACCGCCGCCGCGCCGAGGAGGCCGCGCAGGACCGGTGGCCGCAGGACTGGAGCAAGGGCGGCCGCCGCTCCAGCGCGGAGGGGCAGATCCACGCCGGCGACTGGCTCAACGCCGAGCGGCTCACGGTCATGTCGATGATCACGCTGGCCAGGCAGCTGGAGATGTGGGAGCTCACCTGGGGGCTGGCCAGGGCGTTCTGCTCGCTGTGCCACTCGCTGCGCGCCTACTGGGCCGACTGGCACGCGGTGGCCGACCTCGGCTGCGAGGCCGCCGAGCGGGCCGGCGACCGGCGCGCCCAGGCGATCTCCATGCTCGACCGCGCCGCCGTACAGGGTGGTCAGGGCGGGCAGGAGCGGGGCCGCGCGGACGCCGAGTGGGCGCTGGAGGTCTTCACCGAGCTCGGCGAGCCGTGGTGGGCGGCCAGGGCGATGCGGGCCATCGGCATGACGCTGTTCAGCGACGGCCACCTCGACCGGGCGCAGGAGCATCTCATCGGCGCGATCACCGCGTTCAGGGCCGAGGAGGACTTCTGGTGGATGGCCCGCACCCAGCGCAACCTGGCCGAGCTGCGGCTGGCCGAACGGCGGCCGGAGGAGGCCAGGCGGCTGCTGGAGGACTCGCTGGAGGTCTTCGAGCGGGCGGGCAACCGCTACTCGGAGGCGCAGACGCTGCGCGTCTACGGCGAGGTGCTGGCCGCCCAGGCGCGCGGCCTGCGCCGGGCCGGTGAGCACCGGGCCGCGCAGGACAGCTTCGCCCGGGCCGGCCACAGCCTGGACCGGGCGGCCGAGATGTTCCGGCAGCGCGGCGAGCTGTGGGAGGAGGCCCGCTGCCTGCGCGCCGCGGGCGAGGTCGGCGACCCGGCCAACGGCCCGCGCGAGCTGGAGCTGGCCCGGCGGGCCGAGGAGATGCTGGCGGTGCTCGGCGACTCCTGGGGGGTGGCCCGCACCGCCGCCTCCATCGGCCGGGCGCTCGGCCGGCTGGGCCGGATGGCGGAGGCCGAGCACGAGCTGCGCCGGGCCGTGGGCGCGTTCGAGGAGCTGGGCGACCGCTGGTGGATGGCGCTCAGCCTGCGCTACCTGGGCGAGGCGCACCTGGACAACGGCCGGCGCGCCCCGGCGGTGCCGCCGTTGCGCCAGGCCAGGGACCTCTACCGCAGCCTGGGCAACGAGGCGGGCATGAGCAGGACGCTGGAGCTGCTCAGACGAGCGGAGACCTGAGCAGCTCGCCGGCCGCCTGCCTGGCCTCGTGGATGCTCTGCTCGAACAGCCTGCGCACCTGCGTGGCCTGGTCGGACAGCTCCTTGATGTGCGCGCGGGCCAGGTCGTCGCGCACGGTCTCGGCCACGAGCTGCTGGTAGTCCGGGGTGCGCGCGGCCAGCGCCTCCAGCCGCTGGTGCGCGTGGAAGACCCGGTCGGCCTTGACCACCTGCTTGGCGTACTTCTCCAGGTTGCGCACCCGCCTGCACAGGGACGTCCAGGCGGCGTCGAGCGCCGAGCTGTAGGGCTTGAACGCGTCCTCCAGACCGGAGGGCAGGTCGCGGGGGACCAGCCGGCCGTGCTCGGCGTGCATGGCCGACAGCTTGGCCAGCCGCCGGCTGATCTGCCACAGCTCCTCCGGGAGCGTGACGCGGTTGTCGGTCGTGTCGATCAGTCCGGCCCGGTGCACCTGTGAGCCGAGGATCGCGTCGGCCGCCGCCTGCGCCCGGCGCAGCAGCACCTGGCAGGGGTGGTCGAGGTCCTCGGGCAGCACGTAGTGGCCGGCGTACTCGTAGGCGAGCCGGAGACGCCGCCTGGCGGCGCGGTTGGTGGCGTCGACCGCCATCCACCGCAGCATCGCGATCAGGCTCAGGCCCACCGCCGTCATCGCCACGCCGGCCACGCTGCCGGTCGCCAGCCAGATGAACAGCAGTGCGCCCGGCACGACGAACAGCCAGGTCGAAGAGTGGGAGGGCTCCATCCGCCGGCCGGTCCTGGCCATGCGGAGCACCTGAGGGCTGGAGCGCAGTTCGGCCGAGATGTCCGGGGGCAGCGATGGATCGATCACCATCCGTGGGGGCAGGGAGCGCGGATCCATACGTTCATGCTGCGTTATGGAGACCGAATCCGCTCAGTTTTGCCGGACATATAGGGTCAACGTGATGAACGCGATGACGAGATGGATCGATCTGGAAGGCGCGGTCAACGTCCGGGACCTGGGCGGGCTGCCCACCCGGGACGGCGGCGTCACCCGCTACGGCCGGATCCTGCGCTCCGACAACCTTCAGGCGCTCACCCCCGCCGACGTCTCCCGCCTGGTCGGCGACCTGAAGCTCCGGCACGTCGTGGACCTGCGCTCCACGGCCGAGGTCGCCCTTGAGGGCCCCGGCCCGCTCACCGCGGTGCCCGAGGTGACCCACCACCACCTGACGCTGTTCGCCGAGGGCGGGCGGCACACCGACGTCGAGGCCGACACCATCGACGCCGAGCGCGTGCTGCCCTGGCACGAGCGGCAGATCGACGAGGAGCTGCGCGTCACCGGCTTCTACTACGGATACCTGCGCGACCGGCCCGACGCCGTCGTGGCGGCGCTGCGCGCGATGGCGCTGGCCGACGGCGCGGCCGTGGTGCACTGCGCGGCCGGCAAGGACCGCACCGGCGTGCTGTCGGCGCTGGCGCTGGAGATCGCGGGCGTGACCCGCGAGGCCATCGTGGCGGACTACGCGGCCACCGGCGAGCGGCTGGAGGCCGTCCTGCGGCGGCTGCGCGGCAGCTCCACCTACCGCGACGACCTCGACTCGCGCCCGGCCGACGACCACATGCCGCGCCCGCGCTACATCCAGCAGTTCCTCGCCGTGCTCGACGACCGATTCGGCGGGCCGCAGGGCTGGCTGGCCCGGCACGGCTGGACGCCGGACGACACCGCCACGATGCGGGCCCGCCTGCGCGAGTGATCGGCCGAGGCCGACGGGCGAGCGGTCAGCCGAGGCTGATGACGGCCGACTCCTCGGCCGACCGGCGGGCGGCCTCGATCACGGTCAGCGCCTCGACCGCGCTCTCGGGGCGCACCGGCACGGGCGCGCCCGTGCGCAGCGCCCGCTCGACGCCGCGGTAGAAGCCGAGGTAGTCGCCGGCCTCGGTCGGCACCGCGCGCAGCTCGTCGCCGGCCCCGAGGACTCCCCACCGGTCCTCGGGCTCGTCGCCGAACCCCGCCTCGCCGGGCGAGCGCCCCGCCCGCAGCCGCTCCTCCTGGACGTCCAGGCCGTGCTTGACGTAGGCGGCCTTCGAGCCCAGCACCCGGAAGCGCGGCCCGAGCTGGGCGGCCAGCGAGCTTGCCCACAGATGGGAGCGGGCGCCGCCCGCGTGCGTCAGCGCCACGAACGTGTCGTCGTCCGCGCCGACGCCCTCGCGCCGCACGTCGCTCTCGCAGTAAACCGACCGGACCGGGCCGAGCAGCTGGATCGCCTGGTCGACCAGGTGGCTGCCCAGGTCGTACAGCAGGCCGCCGGCCTCGCCGGGGCCGCCCGACTCGCGCCAGCCGCCCTTGGGCGCCGGCCGCCAGCGCTCGAAGCGCGACTCCAGCCGCAGCACCTCGCCCAGCTCCCCGTCACCGGCCAGCCGGCGCACGGTCAGGAAGTCGCCGTCCCACCGACGGTTCTGGAACACGGTCAGCGGCAGCCCGCGCTCGGCGGCCAGCCGCATGACCGGCTCCGCCTCCTCGGCGGTGCGGGCGAACGGCTTGTCGACGACCACCGCCCTGCCGTGGCGCAGCGCCTCGGTGGCCAGGCTCGCGTGGGTGCGGTTGGGGGAGGCCACCACGACCAGGTCGCAGCGATCCCACAGCAGGTCCACGTCGCCGACGCCCTCGGCGCCGTAGCGCGCGGCCACCTCGGCCTGCCGCTCCGGGTCGCGCGTCACCACGGCGGCCAGCCGCAGCCCGCCGGTCGCGTGGATCAGCGGCGCGTGGAAGAACGCCCCCGCGGTCCCGTAGCCGACCAGGCCCACCCGGACCGGCTGCTCACTCATCGTCGCGCTCCGCCAGGAACCGCTCGAACTGGGCGGCGAGCTCGTCGCCCGTGGGCATCGGGGTGGCGTCGGCGATCAGGTTCTCCCGCTCGGAGCCGGCCGCGAACGCGTCGTACTGCTGCTCCAGCCCGGTGATCGCGCTGGACAGCTCGGCCGACGCGCCGATCTGCTCCTCGATCTCCGACGTCGTGCGCTGGGCCGCCTCGCGCAGGCCGTCCATCGGGAAGACCAGCCCGGTGTTGCGGGTGACCGCCTCCAGCCCGGTGACGGCGGCGGTCGGGTATTCGGCCTGCGACAGGTAGTGCGGCACGTGCACGGCGTAGCCGACCGCGTCGCGGCCCTCGGCGCCGAGCCGGAACTCCAGCAGCGCCGCCACGCTGCCCGGCACCTGCACCCGGCCGAACGCGCTGGTCTGCGGGCCGATCAGCTCGGGGCGGCTGGCGTGCATGGTGATGCCGAGCGGCCGGGTGTGCGGCACCGCCATCGGAATGCCGTGCAGCGTGACCATCCGGCTCACGCCCAGGCGCTCGACCAGGGTGGCGACCGCGCGGGTGAACAGCTCCCACTCCCGGTCCGGCTCCGGGCCGCTCATCAGCAGGAACGGGGTGCCGGTGGTGTCCTCGGCCGCGTACAGGGCCAGCTCCGGGGTCTCCACCTCCACCCATCTGTCGGTGTCGAACGTCATGATCGGCCGGCGCGAGCGGTAGTCGAGCAACCGGTCCACGTCGAACGTCGCCACGACCCGGTGCTCCAGCTCGGCCAGCAGGTGGCCCAACGCCAGGCGCCCGGCGGCGCCGGCGTCGACGAAACCGTCGAAGTGGTACAGCAACACCGGATCGGTCAGCTCGGGGACATCGTCTGCGAGCTTGTAGAGATCCGTCGGGTCGAACACGTCTGGTCAGCCTTTCCTTAGGTACTCATCTCCAGAACCCACGGCGAGCCGGAACGATTCCGTGATCGGCACCCTATCGAGGCACAATGGGCTCATGGACGGGGACCCGGAGCTCGAAGAGTTCGCCACCAGGATGTTCGGCCTGGCCAGGAGCGGTGACACCGACGCGCTGCGCGCGTACGTGGAGGCCGGAGTCCCGGCCGATCTCACCAATGGCAAAGGTGACAGTTTGCTGATGCTCGCGGCCTATCACGGGCACGCGGCCACCGTGAGCATGCTCATCGAGCAGGGAGCCGATCCGGGGCGGGCCAACGACCGCGGCCAGACGCCGCTCGCGGGCGCGGTGTTCAAGAAGGAGCCGGCCGTGGTCAGGGCGCTGCTCGACGGCGGGGCCGACCCGGCCGCCGGGAACCCGTCGGCCGTCGACACGGCCAGGATGTTCGCACACGACGAGTTTTTGGAATGGTTTGGGGCAAAGTAGTTCATAATATGAAATATGTACGAATCAGGAGAGTATGGCCTTTCGAACGGTCCATCGTCATGCTGGATGAGTGGCTAATTCTGCGCATTCCTTCAGTAGGCGACCACTCCAGATCCCTCCGCTGCCCTGCCCGTTCCCCAATGAGATAAACGAGCACGCCGCCGAGGTCGACGCCGAGAGCCATAGCTGGCTGGCCGCCTCACACCTGCTGCCCGGAGCCGAGACCCTCGAGCACTTCCGGCGCTCCAAGATCGGCATGCTCGCCGCGCGGACCAACCCCTTAGTGCCCCGCGACGCGCTCCGACTGATCAACGACTGGTACAACTGGCTGTTCGCCTTCGACGACGCGTTCTGCGAAGGCGAACTGATGGGGCACCGCGCCTCCGCGCTCGCCCGCGCCCTCCCGCCCCTCCTGGAGATCCTCGACCGGCGCCGCGAACCCGACGGCGGCGACCCGTTCGGCGTCACCCTGCGCGAACTCCTCGACCGCATCGCCGAGTCCGGCACCCCCGCCCAGGTCGACCGGTGGCGCACCACGGTGAAGGAATACCTGTTCGCCCAGATCTGGGAGGCCGCCAACCGGGAGGTCGACCTCATCCCCACCCCCGAGGACTACGTGCTCATGCGCCGCATCACCGGGGCGACCTTCACCTGCTTCGCGCTCATCGACGTCGGCGGCGGCTACAGGCTCGAAGCCGAAGAATGGCACCACCCCGACGTGCGCATGCTCTCCGACCTGGCCTGCGACCTCATCGGCTGGGACAACGACCTGCTCTCGTACGCCAAGGAACGGGGCAACGACAAGGCCCGGCACAACCTCGTCACGGTGCTGGCCACGCACCGGACGTTCAACCTCCAGGAGGCGCTCGAAGAGGTGTCGAAGATGCACAACACGGCCATCGCCGCCTTCGTCGAGCGGCGCACGGCGCTCGACAAGTGGGCCTCGCTGCCCGTCCGCCGATACGTGCGCGGACTCGAACACTGGGTGCGCGGGCACATCGAGTTCTCCCTCGGCAGCGCCCGCTACGTGCACGCCTGGCCCACCGACACCCGCTGGCCGCAAGCCGTCTAGGTGAGCGCGGGCTCCATCGTCACACCCCGCCCAGGTCCCGGACCCCCTCAGACAACGCCGTCCTCCGAGGCGTCCAGGTCGCCGAGCGCGAGCGCGGACGCCTCGTCGAGGTCCAGCCGCCCGCCCTCCTCGAACGCCGCCTGATAGTCCCGCTCGCCCATCGCCTTCTGGCACTCCTTGACGCACTGATCGTGGTCACCGGTCAGGAACGGCGCGCCCAGCATCGGCAGGCCCGCCGTCTTCCAGTTCTGCTGCAACGCGCCCAGCAGCCGGGCCGCCAGCGGCTCCTGCCCCATCGCGGCGAAGATCCGCGCCGTCGTCTCCAGCACCAGCAGCGTGCCCAGCGTGTCGTGGAAGTGACGCTTGATCCGCAGCCCCTCGCGGGCCGCGTCCAGCGCCTCACCCGGCCGGTTGCTGCCCAGCTTGGTCAGCGACATCGCCCACTGCGCGTAGGAGCTCACCCACAGCTCGCCGCGCTCCTTGCACACCTGGAGGCAGTCGTTCAGCAGCGACTCGGCCTCGTACAGCTCGCCCTGCGCCGACAGCACCAGCGACAGCTCCACGATCGCCGGCAGCAGGCCCGGGTTGAGCTCCTTGTTGTCGGTGTTGAACTCGATCGCCACGCCCAGCAGCGCGCTTGCCTTCTGCAGGTCGTCCTGCAGCAGCGCGGCGGTGCCCTGCATCTTCGAGGCCAGGATCACCGCCCTGGAGTCGCCGACCCGCACCGCCTCGGTGCTGCACCGCTCGGCCGCCTCCAGCGCGCCCACGCTGTCACCCTGGGCGCTGCGCACGTACGACAGCACCCACAGCGCCTTGCAGCGCTCCTTGCTGAAGCCCTTGTTGGCCTCCAGCGCCCGCTCCAGATAAAGGCGGCCCTCGCGGACGAAACCGCAGCACACCCACATGAACCACAGCGACGACAGCAGCGTCAGCGCCAGAATCGTCTCCCCCGGCGTGCGCAGCGCGTGCTCCAGCGCGAGGCGGACGTTGTCGTGCTCCTGCCGCATGCGCACGAACCAGTAGATCTGCCTCGGCCCCGACCAGGCGTCCTCGCTGCGCTGCGCCAGGCTCAGGTAGTAGGCCAGGTGCTTGTGGCGCAGGTTCTGCTTCTGGCCGAGCTTCTCCAGCCACTCCTCGCCGTACTCCGCCAGCGTGTCGATCAGCTTGTAGCGGACGCCGGCGTGGTTGCTGCTGATCATCAGGATCGACTTCTCCACCAGCCCCGTGACCAGGTCGGTGATGTCGCCTTCCGGCAGCCGCTCGTCGGAGCAGACGGCACGCGCCGCCTCCAGCTCGAAGTCACCGGCGAACACCGACAGCCGCGCCCACAGCAGCCGCTCGGCCGGCTCGCACAGCTCGTGACTCCACCCGATCGCCGCGCGCAGCGTCTGATGCCGCGGCAGCGCCGTCCGGCTCGCGCCCGCCAGCAGGCTGAACCGGTCGGCCAGCAGCGCCAGGATCTGCTCCACCGACAGCGCCCGCAGCCGCACCGCCGCCAGCTCGATCGCCAGCGGGATGCCGTCGAGACGACGGCACAGCTCCGCCACCGCGTTGATGTTGTACTCGTCGAGCGCGAAATCGGGCACCACCGCCCCGGCCCGCGCCGCGAACAGCTGCACCGACTCGTTGGTGAACAGGTTCTCCACCGGGTCGTCGCCCGGCACCTGCAGCGGCGGCACCGGCACCACGTGCTCGTACGGCAGGTGCAGCGACTGGCGGCTGGTGGCCAGCACCTTCAGGTTGGGCGCCGCCTCCAGCAGCTCGTGCACCAGCTCCGCGCAGCCCTGCACCAGATGCTCGCACGTGTCGATGATGAGCAGCATGTCGCGCGTGCCCACCCACTCCGACAGCGTCTCCGACTCCGCCCGCGACGACTGGTCGGCGATGCCGAGCGCGGACGCGATCGTGTGCCGGACCATGCCCGCGTCCTGCAACCGGGCCAGATCGGCGAACCAGACACCGTCGGGATAATGGTTGCGCACCTGGTGCGCCAGCCGCAGCACCGTGCGCGACTTGCCCACGCCGCCGATGCCCGTGACCGTCACCAGGCGGGACTCGCCCAGGTGCCGCTTGAGGTTGGCGAGCAGGCGCGTCCGGCCGACGAAGCTGGTGAGCTCCGCCGGCAGATTGCCTTCTCGCCGCCATCCTGTCGGGGTGGCCATGGGCAGCCTCTCGGGGGGATAGGCGACAACCTGCTTAGGCATCGTACCGCCGAGATCGCCGGGTGTCCCGGCGCCTGGAACGCCCGCGGGGTCGGCTTTGTATCACTCGGTAGCATGTATTCCGTGCAGAATTCTCTCCCGGAGCAGACCTCCGACGACACCGACCTCGGCTGGGGCGACTGGCCCGAGACCGACCCCGACGCCTTCTACCTCGACAACAAGCCGCCGCACTGGGCATAGTCCTTCAGCTCGATGCCGGTCGCGAACCAGTCCGTGGCCTTGAGCATCGCCCGCATCATCACCCTGCGGCGGAGCATCCAGTTGCGCATCCTGATCCGCGCCGGCGTCGCCGGCGCCAGGAACGACCCGGCGTTCCCCTGCCGCGCCACCTTGGCGTAGCCGCGGAACGCCTCCTGATAGGCCGCGAACCCGGCCCGGTGATCACCGCCCGCCGCCGCCAGCTCACCCGCCAGCACGTACGCGCCCACGAGCGCCAGACCGCTGCCGAAACCGCCCAGCGTGTTCCCGTACGCCGCGTCGCCCAGCAGCACCACGCGGCCCCTGGCGTACTCGTCCGTCTCGACCCGGCTGATCGAGTCCAGGTAGATGTCCTCGACCCCCGCCAGCCTGTCCAGCACCTCCGGGATCCGCCACCCGGCGCCCCGGTAGGCGTCCATCAGGACGCGGCGCTGCCGCTCCACGTCATGACGGTCGTAGTCCAGCGGCTCGGAGGCGAAGACGAAGAAGCTCGGCGCCTTCACCCCGCCCAGCGCCGCCATCCTGCCCGGCTCGTTGTACATCTGGCTGCCCGACTCCAGGTCGAGCTGCACCAGCGCGTAGTAGTGGCCCAGGAAGCGGACGAACTCCTCCTCCGGGCCGAACGCCAGCCGCCGCACGTTCGAGTGGATCCCGTCCGCCCCCACCACCAGGTCGAACGTCCGCGGCGCCGCCCGCTCGAACGTCACGTCCACGCCCCCGGCCGACTGCGTCAGCGACGTGATCGAGTCGCCGAAGACGTACTCGCAGCCCTCCCGCGTCCGCTCGTACAGCAGCTCCGCCAGGTCGCCCCGCAGGATCTCCACGTCGCCGCCGGTGAACTCGCCCGGCATCAGGGCCAGCCGCCTGCCCCGCGCGTCGACGATCTCCTGGTCCGACCCGCCGGTCCGGCGGCGGTACACCTCCTCCAGGATGCCCATGCGCTCCAGCACGGTGCGGTGCACGGCGCCCTTGAAGTCGACCGCCTGCCCGCCCAGCCGCAGCGCGGGCGCCTTCTCCACCACGGTGACGCGGCACCCGTACCGGTGCAGCCAGTAGGCGATCGAGGGGCCGGCGACGCTCGCGCCGGAGACGAGGACCGAGGTGTTCTTCATAGCGGTGTCCATGAGACCGAGCATGGGCGCCCCCGCTGACAACCCACCGCGCCCCCGCTGACAGTCCCCGCCGGCCGCACTCCCGCACTGTCAGCGGACCGCACCGGGCGCCGGCGGCCCGGGCGCCAGTGGCCCGGGCGCCAAGCGGACCGGGCGCCGACGGGCCTGGGGCCACGCGGCCCAGGCGCTAGCCGGTCCGGTGCGCCGGGGGGTCGCCCTCGCCGGTCAGGCGCACCACTTCGGCGGTCAGGGCCGTCAGCAGGTCCGCCCGCGTCAGGGCCCTGCCACGGGCGTACGCGCGGTCGAACGCCTCGACCCCCAGCACCTCGCGTGCCGCCTCGGCGGTCGCGGCAACCTGCCGATCACCGGCCACCGCCGCCCCCCGCACCGCCACCCCCGCCCCCAGCAACACCGCCGCCCTCTCCGCCACCCCCGCAGAAACCGCGCCCTGCCCCGCCACCCCCGCGGCCCACCCGGCCACGCTCTCCAGGACCAGCGCCCCGGCCAGCCCCTCGGCGACGTCCGCCAGGTCGGCGGCCAGGCCGACGTCGAGCACCGCCGTCACCGCCTGCCCGTACAGCCGCCGCGCCTCCCCGCCGCCCCCGGACCCCCGTACACCGGACCCCCGTACACCGGACCCCCGTACACCGGACCCCCGTACACCGGCCCGCCGCTCGGCCCGCCGCTCGGCCGCCGTGAGGCGGGCCAGCGCGACGAGCACGCGCCCCCGCGCCTGCCGCGCCCCGAACCCGCCGCTCTCCGACGCGGCCAGCGCCCGCTCGAACCGCCGCCGCGCCTCACCCGTGTCACCCGCCGCCTGGGCCAGCTCGCCCAGCCCCACCTCCACCATCACCGGCGCCCCGCCCCGCCCGGCACGCAGCGCGGCCTCCTCGGCCTGCCGGTAGGCGGCGGCCCCGCCCGCCAGGTCGCCTTCGCGCACCAGCGCCTCGGCCTGCCGCCCGAGCACGTCCGCCATCTCCTCCAGCGCCCCCAGCTCGCCGAGCAGGTCCAGCGCCTCCCGCCACATCTCCCCGGCCCGCCGCCAGTCGCCACGCCACCCGGCGAGCATGGCCAGCCAGTCGAGCCCCTGCGCGATGCCCCACCGCTCGCCCACCGCGCGGAACCGCCCGAGCACGTCCTCCAGATCCCGCTCACCCCCGGCAGGATCGCCGTCGATCACCCGCAGCAGCGCCCGCCCGAGCCGCCCCAGCGCCTCGCTCCACGGGTCGGAGCCGAGCACCCAGTCGGTCTCCGGCCCGACCGGCCGCGCCGGCGGCCCCACCGTCATCCCCCACAGCGCGGCGGTGATCGGATGCCGCAACGGCCGGTCCAGCCCGGCGACGAACGCCGCCGCCCGCTCCCAGTGCTCCGCCGCGGCCGGGGGAGAGGCGTGCACCACGCACATCACGTACCCCTCCTCCAGCCCCTCGACGGGCCGCCCGACGGCCTCCAGCAGCTCGGCGGCGGGCTCCCCGGCCTGGCTCTGCCGCCCGCTCAGCCACCAGTAGGACGCCAGCACCGCCACCATGCGCAGCGCCCTGTCGCGGTCGTGGCGCACGGCCCAGCGCAGCGCCCCCATGAGGTTGCCGTGGTCGGCGGACAGCCGCCGCAGCCACTCCAGCTGTTCGCCGCGCCGCAGGTGCGGGTCGGCCCGCTGCGCCAGCGCCTCGAAGCAGCGCCCGTGCCGCTCCCGCGTCGGTTCGAGCTCGCCGGACTCGGCCAGCCGTTCCGCGCAGAACAGCCGGATCGTCTCCAGCATCCGGTACCGGCCGCCGGCGTGCTCGACGAGCGACTTGTCCACCAGGTCGCCCAGCAGCCCCGCCGCGTCGTCCAGCCCGCACACCTCCTCCACCGCCGCCACCGTCGCGCCGCCCGCGAACACCGAGAACCGCCGCGCCAGCGCCTGCTCGCCGGCCGTCAGCAGGTCCCAGCTCCACTCGACGGCCGCGCGCAACGTCCGGTGCCGCGCCGCCGCCGTACGATCCCCGCGCGACAGCAGCCGGAACCGGCCGTCCGCCGCCAGCCGCGCCGCGATCTCCTCGACCTCGAACGACCGCAGCCGCGCCGCCGCCAGCTCGATCGCCAGCGGCACCCCCTCCAGCGCCGCGCAGATCCGCACGACCGCCTCCACGTTGCCGGGCTCCACCTCGAACCCCTGCCGCACGGCCCCCGCCCGGTCCGCGAACAGCCGCACGGCCGGGTACGCCATCGCCTCACCCACTGCCGTCCGTCCGGCGGGCGGCGTCGCCAGCGGCGTCAGCGTCACCAGCGCCTCGCCGGTGATCCCGAGCGGTTCGCGGCTCGTGGCCAGCACCCGCAGCCCCGGGCACTCCCCGAGCAGCTCCCGCACCAGCCCGGCCGCCGCCCCCACCACGTGCTCGCAGTTGTCGAGGACGAGCAGCGTCTCCCGCCCGCCGCCCAGCGCCGCCGCCAGCCGCCGCACCGGGTCCACCGGGTACGGCGCCCGCAGCCCGCCCTCTCGCACGCCGAGCGCCCCCAGCACCACGCGAGCGACCTCCTCACCCCCCACCCCCTCGCCGGTCAGCTCGGCCAGCGGAGTGAGATCCACGAAACACACCCCACCCGCCCCGGCCCCGCCCCCCGCAACAGGCCCGGCCGTCTCCCGCGCGGCCACCTTCTGGACGGCTGACTCGCGGGCGGCCGTCTCCCGCGCGGCCGCTTCGACCGCCAGCCGGGTCTTGCCGGTGCCGCCAGGCCCCACGACGGTGACCAACCGGGCATCCCGCAGCCGCCCGATCAGCGCCAGCTCCTCCTCCCGGCCCACGAAGCTGGTCAGCTGCGCGGGCAGACCCCGTCGCGCCACGGGCACCGGCTCGGCCCCCCGCAGCACGTCCAGGTGAGCGCCCGCCAGCTCGGCGCCGGGATCGACCCCCAGCTCGTCCGCCAGCAGCCGCCGCCCCTCCTCGAACACCTCCAGCGCCTCGGCCTGCCGCCCCGCCGCGTGCAGCGCCCGCATCAGCTGCGCCCGCAGCCGCTCCCGCAACGGATGCGCGTCCACCAGCCCCCGCAGCTCCGCCACCGAAGCCCCCTCGGGCAACCCCAGCTCGGCCTCCGCCAGATCCTCCAGCGCCCCGAGCCGCAGCTCCTCCAGCCGAGCCGCCTGCGCCCCGCCCGACGGCAGGTCGCTCAGCGCCGGCCCGCGCCACAACGCCAAGCCCTCCCGCAGCAGCGCCGCCCCCCGCGCGTGGTGCCCGGCCGCCACCAGCCGCCGCCCCTCCCGGGCCAGCCGCTCGAACCTGTGCGCGTCCACGTCGTCCGGATCGACCGCCAGCCGGTACCCGTTCCCGTGGAACTCGACCAGCCCGGCCCCGAGCCCCCGCCGCAACCGCGACACCTGCGCCTGCACCGCGTTGGCCGCCCCGGCCGGCGGCTCCTCCCCGTACTGGCCGTCGATCAGCTCCTCGACGGTCACCACCCGGCCGGCGTTCAGCAGCAGCATCACCAGCAGCGCCCGCGGCCGGGGCCCGCCGACGGACACCACCTCACCGGAGGCCCCGCGCACCTCCAAGCCCCCCAGGACACCGAACCGCATGCGCCGATTCTGCCCGATCCCGGCAACACGCCCGCCGCGTCCCGATCACCGCACCCCCGTGGACCAGGGCGCGGCTCACTCCGCGAGGCCGTAGTCGGGAAGGGCGAGGCTGAGGCTGGCGGCGGACACCTGCTTCCCGGGCAGCAGCTCCGGGTCGCGCAGCGCCGCGTTGCGCGCGTCGAGCTCCTCCCGCGTACGGGGCAGGAGGGCGGAGCCGCCTCCCATGACCAGGGCCTGGTTCGTCTCGACGAACTCCCGCGCCGTCTTCTCGTAGGCGTCGAACGCGGCCGCGTGCCCGTCCCGCACGGCCAGCTCGCCCGCCAGGATGTACGCGCCGACGAGGGCGATGCTCGACCCCTGCCCCGACATGAACGAGGGCGCGTACGCGGCGTCGCCGACCAGCGCGACACGGCCCCGCGACCAGGCGGGCAGATGGATCTGGCTGACGAGGTCGAAGAACAGGTCGTCGGCCTCGCGCATGGCGGCCACCAGCCGGGGCACCTCCCAACCGGCGCCCGCGAACTCGGCGGCGACCAGGTCACGCAGGGCGGCGGGGTCGCGCAGGATGTCGAAGGGCGGTTCGTCCCGGGCGAACACCAGGAAACCGTGCACCGGGGTGCCGGGCTCGTGCGCGTTGAGGACGGCGGCCTTGCCCGGGACGTTCCAGATGAACGCTTCGTGCGCCCGGCCGAGGTCACCGGGCAGCGTGAACCCGGCGAAGCAGCAGCCCAGATAGCGGTGGAACGGCCCCTCGGGGCCGAAGACGTGGGCGCGGGTGCCGGAGTGCAGGCCGTCGGCGCCGATCACCAGGTCGTACGTCCGCGTCCGGCCGCCGTCGAACGCGACCTCCACCCGGTCGCCGTCGTCGTGCAGGACGGCGATGGAGTCGCCGAACAGGAACTCGACCCGGTCACGGATCACGTCGACGAGCGCGTCGGCCAGGTCGCCGCGCCGCACCTCCAGGTCGACGCCCTCCGTGCCGCCCACCACGTCCTGGGCCGGGATGGCGGCGATCACCTCGCCCCCCGGATCGACGAACGAGACCTTCTGCGAGTCGACGTGGGCGTCCCGGAGCCGGGGAAGCAGCCCCATCCGCTCGACCACGCCGAGCGCGGTGCCACGGATGTCGATGGCGTAACCACCGCCCCGGACCGCGGGAGCCCGCTCCACGACCGTGACGTCGAAGCCGTGGCGGTCGAGCCAGTAGGCCACGGCAGGACCGGCGATGCTGGCACCGGACACGAGTACGCGACGAGTCATGAGACCTCCTTACCCGCCCCAGCCCCCACCGCCGCCCACCCGTCCCGCACCGCCACGTCCAACGGACCAGCACGGTCACCCCCGCCGGGGCGCGGTCAGCTCACCACGTCCTTGCTGCGGAAGCGGCGGAAGGCGATGGCGATGAGGATGGCCGCGTACGTGATCGACACCGAGGCGCCCTTGGCCATGCCGCTCCAGTCCAGCTCCGGGGCGAGCGCGTCGATCCAGGCGTTGTTCCAGAACGTGGGCAGGAACTCGCGCAGCGCCCCCAGCGCCTCCACCGCCTGCAGGATGGTGCAGACGATCCACAGGCCGACCGCCCCGCCCACGGCGCCCAGCGGCGAATCGGTCATCGTGGAGATCAGGAACGCCAGAGCCGCCACGACGAGCTGGCTGACCATGGCGTAACCGATCACGATGCCGAAGCGCGGGAGCACGTCGAGCGCCGGGATGGTCTCGCCGGTGCCGGGGACCTGGATGTCGGCCCAGCCGAACGCCAGGGTCCCCGCCAGGAGCGCCATCAGCGGCAGGCTGATCACGGCGGCGGCCGAGTAGCCGAGCGCCACGACGAGCTTCTGCCGCAGCAGCCGGTCACGCGGCACCGGCGCCGCCAGCAGGTAGCGCAGCGACGACCAGTTGGCCTCGCTGGCCACCGTGTCGCCGCAGAACAGCGCCACCGCGACCACCAGCAGGAAGCTCGCCGACACCGACAGCGCGAACGCCGCGAAGTTGAGCCCGCTGGCCGTGGCCAGGTCGGAGATGCGCAGCGACGACTGGTCGCCGAACCCGTCGGGGCCGAGCTGGAACGCGATCACCAAGATCCACGGCAGCGCCAGCAGCAGCCCGAACATGCCCAGCGTGCGCCGCCGCTTGAACTGCCTGACGATCTCGACCCTCAGCGGGAGGGTCCGGCGGGGCGAATAGCCCGTGGCGGCGGTCATGCCTTCTCCCCGATGAGGTCCAGGAACACGTCTTCCAGGCGCGGCCCGTGCCCGTTGCCGGTCGCGGCCGAGCTGAGCAGCGCCGACACCGGCCCGGCCGACACGAGCCTGCCGCGCTGCATGACGACCACGTGGGTGCAGGTCTGCTCCACCTCGGCCAGCAGGTGACTGGAGACGATCACCGTACGGCCGTCGCGCGCGTAGCGCTTGAGCACCTCGCGCATCTCCCGGATCTGGGGCGGGTCGAGGCCGTTGGTGGGCTCGTCGAGCACGAGCAGGTCCGGCAGGCCGAGCATGGCCTGGGCGATGGCCAGGCGCTGGCGCATGCCCTGCGAGTAGGTGCGCACGGCCCGCTCCAGCGCGGTGCCGAGACCGGCGATCTCCAGCGCCTCGTCGAACCGGGCGTCGGCCGCGGGGCGGCCGGTGGCGGCCCAGTAGAGCTCCAGGTTGTCGCGCCCGGACAGGTGCGGCAGGAACCCGGGGCCCTCGACGAACGACCCCAATCGGGACAGGACCGGCGCCCCGGGGGTGACGGGCTCGCCGAAGATCCGGATCTCGCCGCCGTCGGGGTGGATGAGGCCCATCATCATGCGCATCGTGGTCGTCTTGCCGGCGCCGTTGGGGCCGAGCAGGCCCAGCACCTGGCCCTGCTCCACCCGGAACGACAGGCCGTCCACGGCGGGCTCCCCGTTGCGGTAGGCCTTGCTCAGCCCCCGGATGTCCAGCGGCACCTCGGCCGCCCCGGCGGGCACCGGCGCCCCCGCTTCGGCGGCGGAGGAAGCCACGGCGTCCGGCGACGTGCCGGCTCCGACGCCGACGGAGGCCGGGGCCGGGCGGCGGCGGCCGGTGGCGAGGATGGCGGCGGCGACGAGGATCGCCGCCAGCGGCATCGCCCACACCCACCAGGCGATCCCGGCGGGCGGGGCGGCGAGGGTGGCGACCGTCGGGACGGACACCGTGGGGGAGGCGAGGGCGACGCGGTAGGAGGCCGGCTCGGCCGGGGTCGCGTAGCCCATGTCGGTCGTGGCGACGACCAGCCGCAGCCGGTGGCCGATGTCGAAGCGGTGGTCGACGGCCGGGAGCGTGACGGTGACCTCGGCGCTGCCCGCGTCCTCGGGGATCGTCACGCGCAGGGGCGCGACCAGACCGGCGGGCAGGGTCGGCGGCTGCATCGAGTCGGGGACGTCGAACAGCTTGGCGAACAGGGTCACCTCGCCCGAGCCCGACACCTTGATCCTGGCCGTGGGCGAGCCCGTGAGCTGGAGCGGCTCGGTGAGCGGCGCGGACTCGAACGCGGCGCTCTGGCCGGGCATGTCGAGCGAGACGCTCATGCCGCTCTGGCCGCTGCCGCCGCCGAGCAGGCTGCCGACGCCCGGGACCGTGGAGATCGAGGCGGGTGAGCCGCCGGGCGGGTTGACGACGTGCTGCTCGGGTCCGGCGAGCGGGACGTCGGTGACGTCGGTGCCGCCCAGGCCGGGATAGGCGGTGGCCTCGGGGTGCAGGCGGATGCGCTGCCGGGTGCCCGGGTCGCGGCCGCCGTCGCGGGTCACGGTGAAGGCGCTGACAGGCGTCCCGGCGGCGGTTTCGGCGGTGGTGCCGGTGCCGGCGGGGGTGGTGGTGGCGGCCTGCGGGGCGGTGGCGCCGGCGTTCTTCAGGTAGTGGTCGAACCAGGCCGCCGTCTGCTCGTACAGCCATTCGGCCTCGCCGTCGCCGCCGTCGTGGCCGCCGTCGAACCAGGCCAGGCTGACCGGGGTGCCCGCGGCGGCGATCACCTTGGCGTTGGCGTCGGCGTGGTCGAGCGGGAACAGCGAGTCGCGCTGCCCCTGGATGAGCAGCGTCGGCGCCTTGATCCGGCCCGCGACGGAGACGGGGCTCGACTTGCGCAGCAGCTCGATCGCCTCCGGCGTGGCCTTGCCGGTCTTGGCGACCTCCTGGTAGATCTCGCAGATCGCGGGCAGGAACCGGCCGCAGCGCGCCTGCTCGGCGGTGAGCGGCTCGGGCCGCTCGGTGAGCGCCTCCAGGCCCTGCGGCACGCCCGCGCCGCCCCGGCCGAAGAAGATGCCCGCCCACATGCGCTTGAACACGCCGTTCGCGGGCCCCTGGCCGGTGGCGTCGGGGAAGAGCGCGTCGGCCAGGTCGGACCAGGTGATCTGGGGCACGATCGCGTCGACGCGGGCGTCATGGGCGGCCGTCATGAGCGCGATCGCGCCGCCGTAGGAGCCGCCCGCGATGCCGACGCGTGGGTCGCCCGACCCGTCGAGCGCGACCTCCGGCCGCTTGGCCAGCCAGTCGATGAGCTGCTTGACGTCCTTGACCTCGTAGTCGGCGGAGTTGAGCGCGATCTCGCCGCCGGAGCGGCCGAAGCCGCGCGCCGACCAGGTCAGCACCGCGTAGCCCGACCCGGCCAGGCGCTCGGCCTGCTCGCTCACGCTGCGCTTGCTGCCGCCGAACCCGTGCGCGAGCAGCACCGCGGGCGCCTTGTCAGCACCGGCCGGCGGGTAGAACGTGGTGTCGATCTGGACCCGCTGGTCGTCGGCGGGGCCGTCGACGACGGTGATCATCTGGTCCTGGCCGCGCGCGTCGGGCGCTGACGGCCACACCAGCCACGTCGTCACCCCCAGCAGGGCGAGCACCGCGACCAGCGCGGCCGTACGTTTCATGAGGTGGAATCCTACTTTCCCCACCTGAGAGATTTCTGAGACGCGATCATGCGAGGAGGGCGTAGACCGTCGAGGCACGGGCGGCCGGGTCGCTCTCGCCCGCGGCGGTGAGCGTGACCTCGCTGAAGGCCAGCGTGCGCCCCAGCTTGGAGATGCGGACCTCGACCAGCACGTCCTTGTCCACGACCGGCCGCTGGAACGTCGTGGACTGCTGCACGGTCGTCATCGGCACGAACCCGCCCCGGGCGGCGGAGATCGCGACGACGGTGGCGGTGTCGGCGGCGGCCATCATCGCCTGGCCGCTCAGCCCGCCGCCCTCCCGGGCCAGCTCGGCCGACCACGGCAGGCGCAGCACGGCGTGCCGGTCGCCCACCTCCTCGACCAGCAGGCCGAGCCGCCGCACCCAGGGCGCGAAGTATTCGGCGAGGATCGCCTGTCCCTCTTCTGGAGTCACGCGCCCATCCTGCACCCTGGACGTCATGAGCGAGGAGACGCCGCGACCTCCTGTGGACGACACGCCCGGAACGGCCTCCCCTGTGGACGACACCGGCCACACCCAAGGTGACCTGCGGGAAGACGTCTTCCTGCCGTCCACGTACGAGCGGGCCGTCCCGTACGAGCTGTTCGCCCGGCTGCGCAGGGAAGCGCCCGTCTGCCGGATCCCCGAACCGGCGGTCGGCCCGTGGAAGGAGGGGCCCGGCTACTGGGCGGTGTTCCGGCACGCCGACGTCAAGCACGTCCTGCGCACCCCTGAGGACTTCTCCTCCCATCTCGGCGCCACCCAGATCCGCGACCCCGACACCCCGGCCGACCTGGAGTTCGTCCGGGCGATGATGCTCAACACCGACCCGCCCGCGCACTCCAGGCTGCGCCGGATCGTCGCCGCCGCGTTCACCCCGCGCGCCGTGCGGGCCCTGGAGCGGGAGATCGCCGAGCGTGCGCGCGGCCTGTTCGCCGAGGGCGAGTGCGACTTCGTCGAGGTGGCCGCCGACCTGCCCGTGTGGACGCTCGCGCACGTCATGGGCGTGCCGGACCGCGACCGGAGGCTGCTGTACGACTGGGCGTCGCGGGTGATCGGCTACCAGGACGCCGACTACGCGGGCCTGTCCACGGCCGAGACGGACGCGCTCACCCCGATGGGCCGCCAGGCGGTCGCCCGGCGCCCGGAGCCGCGTCCCGGCGTGAACCCGCGCTCCCGGGCGGCGCTCGCCGACATGTTCGCCTACGCGCACGCGCTGGCCGTGAGCCCGCCGGGCGACTCGGTGATGTCCGCCATGCTGCGCGGCGGCCTGACGGAGGCCGAGTTCGAGAACATGTTCTTCCTGTTCGCCGTCGCCGGGAACGAGACCCTGCGCAACGGCATTCCCGGCGGCCTGCTCACGCTCCTCGGCCACCCGGGGGAGCTGGCCCGGCTGCGCGAGGACCCGTCGCTGCTCGGCCCGGCCGTGGAGGAGATGCTGCGCTTCTGGCCGCCGGTGATGGACTTCCGGCGCACCGCCACCCGCGACCTCACGCTCGGCGGGCAGCGGATCCGCCGGGGCGACAAGGTCGTCGTCTACCACGCCTCCGCCAACCGCGACCCGTCGGTCTTCCCCGACCCCGACCGCTTCGACGTCGGCCGCGCCCCGAACGACCACGTCAGCTTCGGCGCCGGCCCGCACCTCTGCCTGGGCGCGCACCTCGCCCGCGCCCAGATGCGCGCCGTCTTCGGCGAACTGCTCTCCTGGGACGTCACGCTGACGGGCGCCCCGCGCCGCCTCACCTCCAACTTCCAGAACGGTCTCAAACACCTACCGGTACGGCTGCGCCGCCGCCGGGCCGTGAGCCGCCCACCGGCATGACCGTAAGATTTGCGCCGTGATGTCACCAGCGACGCTTAAGAACTGGGCCCTGCCCTACTGGACGAGGGGCCCCGCGGGACGCGAGACGCCGCATGATCTGTTCCGTGTGCTGTATTTCGGGTGGCTGGTGGCGTTTGCCCTGAAGGTCCTCGGCTCGGCGTGGGACGTCTCGTGGCACTTCATGTGGCTGCGCGACGACCTGGCCCCGCCGCACCTGCTCAACTCGGCCGGCACCGCCATCGTGGTCGCCCTGACGATCATCCACGGCTACACCGGCTACGGCGTCGACCGGGCCGCGCTCCGGCTGATCCAGTGGGGCACCGGCGTGTTCCTCGTCGCGGTGCCGCTCGACCTGATCAACCACCGCATCAACGGCCTCGACATCACGTCGTGGAGCCCGTCCCACATCATGCTGTACGTCGGCACGTTCTTCATGATCGCCGGCGTGGTCCGGGGCTGGTTCATGGGCGCGCCGCCCGGCCGCGAGCGCACGGTGGTGCTGGGCGCGTTCCTGGCGTTCTTCCTGGAGAACGTGCACTTCCCCGAGCAGCACCAGGAGTACGGCATCCTGTCGCTCGGCGCCTGGGACAACAAGGTGGTCTACGCCGAGAAGATCCTGCTCGACTTCGCCGCCGAGCAGATGGGCCGCCCGGTCGACCGCATCATGATCACCAACTTCACGCTGCCCGTCCCCGACACGCTCTACCCCGTGTACGCGGTCGTCGCCGGGCTGGGCGTGCTGGTCGCGGCCCGGATGATGATCGGCAGGTTCGGCGCGGCGACGCTGGTGGCCGCCGCGTACGTGGTGTTCCGGGTGGCGATCTGGCCCCTGCTCACCGTGGCCGGCTTCCCGCCGTCGGCGGTGCCGTTCTTCCTGGTGGTCGGCGGCCTGCTGGTCGACCTGGCGTTCGCGCTGCGCCATCCGGCCGTGCGCGCCGTCGTCGGCGCCGCCGGCGCGACCGCCGGCGTCTACGGCGCGCTCATCGCGCAGGACGCGGTCATGGGCCCGGTGTACGGGTTCCTCAAGGGGCAGGAGGGGCTGCACGGTTCGCCGCCCCTGGCCACGGCGTCGGCCGTGTGGGCGGGGCTCGGCCTGCTGGTCGTCTGGCTGGCCTGCGAATGGTGGGCCGGCCGCCGTCAGCCGATCGAGGCCCGGGTGATCGCCACCGCCACCCCGTAGGCCAAGCCCATCACCGCGACCTCGGCCGTCGCCCAGCCGGCGACGGCCGTGGCCCGGCCCGCGCGGATGGCCGGCAGCAGCCGGAACCTGATGTGCGCGGCCAGCGGCACCAGCAGCGCCGTCAGGGTCACCTTGACCACGACGAGCAGCCCGTACTGGCTGGTCACGATCGCCCCGGGCAGCTCCACGCCGGGCGTCAGCGCCATCGTGCCGAGGCCGCTGACCAGGCCCGACAGGCCCACCATGAGCAGGCACACGGTCGCCAGCCTGGAGAAGCGCGGCAGCGCCACGGCCAGCAGCTCCGCGCGCGGCGCCACGAACACCGCCAGCGCGATCAGCCCGCCCGTCCACGCGGCGGCGCCGATCACGTGCACCTCCATCATGATCATGATGGGGTCGTGCCACACCGAGTCCACCGCGTGGCCGGTCACGGGGATCGGCAGCAGCCCGAACAGCGCGACCACGATGCGCAGCTCGGCCGGAACCTTCTCGCCGAACCGCACCGCCATCAGGCCGATCCCCGCCGCCGCCAGCGCGCACGCCGCGCTGAACAGCAGGCCCTGGCCGGTGCCGACGGTGTCGACGTACGAGGCGATCATGCCGAGCGTGGGGACGCGGCCGGGGTTCAGCTCGGCGGTCCGGAACACGATCGTCAGCAGCGCGCACACCGCCCACGCCCAGGCGGCGGTGACGGCGAGCGGCCGGACCCGGCGCAGCACCGGCTCGCTGCGCTCGGGGGCGTCGAACCCGAGCAGCTTCGGCACCAGGCTCAGCCCGACGACGGCCACGGCGGCCACGTCGAGCAGCACCCGCACCACCGGCAGGCCCACGGTGACCAGCGGCCCCGGCATCGGGATGCCGGGCACGGCCTCCTGCGCGGTCAGCGTGCTCGCGACGACGGCGGCGACCACCGCGCTCACGGCGAACACGCCGCCCGCGAGCTGCCCCCGGACCGCCCTCCCGGCGGCGACCTGCGTGGCCGTCACGCCCGCGCCCCCTTCCCGTCACGCCCGCCGGAACCACCGGACCCTACGCCCTCCGACGCTCCGCCCTCGGCGGTGCTGGAAGGGCCGGTGGGAGGCGGGGCGGCGCGGCGGAGGGCCAGGGCGGTGCCGGCGGCCAGGATGAAGAGGGCGGCGACGATCCACACCACGGCCATCCCCGCGCCCCCGTTGGCCGCGGCCTCGGCGGCGGCGGCGCCCGCGTCGGGGGCGGCGGCGGGGGCGGTGGCGGCGTCACCGGACGGGGCGGCGGCGCCGGTCCCGGCGACGGTGAAGGTGAGCTTGCCGGTCACCGGGTGCCCGTCGGACGACAGGATGCGGTAGCCGACCACGTAGCTCCCGGCCGGCATCGGCCTGACCGCGACGGACACCTTCTCGGCCGACACCACGGCGGCCCCGTCGGCCCACGCGGAGCCGTCGCCGCCGGTGACGCCGATCTGGGCGTAGCCCTGGCGCGCGGGCTGGTCGAAGGTCAGCGTGATCCGCGACGGCGGCGCGGCCAGCGTCGCCCCGTCGGCCGGGTCGCTGCCGACCAGCACGTTGTGCGCCCACGCGGGGGACGCCAGGCCCGCCGCCGCGCAGGCCGCCAGCAGCAGGACCGTGAGTAGCCGCCTCAACGAACAACCTTCCATCGAGCGTGTTCAAATCCCGTCTATGGTGCCATCCATGAGTGACCTGTTCGGCGGTGCGGCTTCCTACTACGCCCGTTATCGAGCCCCGCACGGCGACGAGGCGATCGCCTACCTGGCGCGGGTGGCCGGCTCGGGCGCGTGCGTGCTGGACCTGGGCTGCGGGCCGGGCACGGTGGCGATCCCGCTGGCGGCGCGGGTGCGCGAGGTGATCGCGGTGGACCCGGACCCGGCGATGCTGGCGGCGGGCGAGCAGCTGGCGGAGGGGGCGGGCAACGTCCGCTGGCTGCGCGGCGACTCCACGACGCTGGCGGCGCTGCCCTCGTTCGACCACGTGGTGATGGGCCGCTCGTTCCACTGGATGGACCGGCGGGCGGTGCTGGCGGAGCTGGACGTGCTGCTGCCGCCGGGCGGCACGGTGATGCTGGTGGGCCCGTCGAGGGATCATCCGGACGAGCCGTGGGAGCCGGTGGTGCGGGCGGTGCGGGAGAGGTTCGGGCTGGGGGAGATGACGGCCCGCGACTCGTTCCAGGCGACCGGCGAGCACCACGATGACGTGCTGAAGCGCTCGCCGTTCTGCCGGCTGGAGGAGGCGCAGTTCGCCTGGACGCTGCCCCGGGACGTGGACGCCGTGGTCGGCCTGCAGCTGTCCTACTCCTACAGCTCGCCGGCGCGCCTCGGCGACCGGGTGACGCGGTTCGCCGCCGCCGTGCGTGAGGCGCTGCTGGAGGCGCGCCCGTCGGGGGTGTGGGAGCAGCGGGTCGTCACGTCGGTGCTGGTCGCCAGGCGGTACTGACAGGTCACAGGTCCTCGGCGGTCAGCCCCAGCTCGCGGGCGGCGGCGGTGCGGACGAGCCGGCTGGCGCGGCGGCGCGACAGGACCCTGCCGTGCACGTTCAGCTGGATGGCCAGCCCGTCGCTCAGCGCGAAGATGCGCCAGGTGGCGTCGTCGGGGTCGTCGCAGGTGAAGTCGCCGGAGGCGACGCCGGCCTCGATGATGCCGCGCATCACGAGCCTGCCCTGCACGTCGAGGCGCCGGGAGGTCTCCTCCAGGTCCTTGCTCCGCATGGACTCGGCCCAGGCGTCGATCCACAGCCGCCAGCCTTCGGGGGAGCCGCCGGGGGAGCAGAGCCGCAGCAGGGCGCGCAGCCGGTCGAGCGGCGGCCGGGGGGAGCGTTCCACTCCGGCCAGGGCGTCCAGGTGCCGCCGGGCGGCGTAGGCGAAGGCCTGGGCGAACAGCCCGTCCTTCGTCTCGAAGTGGTAGAAGAGCAGCGCCTGGCTGACCCCCGCGGCCCGGGCGATGTCGACTGTCCTCGTATGCCCGAATCCTTGTGCGGCGATCACTTCGCAGGCGGTCTTCAGCAAATCTTCGCGCCGTAACCGGCTAAAACCTGGAGTCACAGCCGGCTACTTTAATCAACGCTCAGAGGTATTCGTAGGGACAAAAAGGACGAGCATTACGTTTCCCGGAGCGGAAGGCGCAGAACGAACCGAGCGCCGGTCTCGGAATCCTCGATCGTGAGCGTTCCGTGATGGGCGGCGGCGATCTCCCGCGCGATCGGCAGGCCCAGCCCGGTGCCGCCCGCGTCGCGGCTGCGCGAGGCGTCCAGCCGGGTGAACCGGTTGAAGACCATCTCCCGCTTGTCCGGCGCGATGCCGGCGCCGTCGTCCAGCACCTCCAGCATCGCCTGGCCGTCCTTCCTGACGGTGACGATGACCGTGCACTCGGCGTGGCGGTCGGCGTTGTCGAGCAGGTTGGTGAGCAGGCGGGCCAGGCGCAGCCGGTCGCCGGTGACGACCACGCCGGGCTGGACGGTGACGACCACCCGGTGCGCGCGGGGCCTGCGGGTCTCGGCGGTGACCAGCTCGCCCAGGTCCACCGGCTCCAGCCGGGGCGGCTCGCCCGCGTCCAGCTTGGCCAGCGTCAGCAGGTCGCTGACGATCGCCTGCAGCCGGTCCAGGCTGGCCAGCAGCGCCTCGCCGGTCTGCGGCCAGTCGGCGTCGTGCGGGTGCAGCATCGCCTCCTCCACCTGGGCGCGCATGGCGGTGATGGGGCTGCGCAGGTCGTGGGAGGCGTCGGAGGCGAAGCGGCGCTGCTGCTCGGCGGCCTCCTCCAGCCGGTCGAGCGTCTGGTTGGCGGTCAGGGCCAGGTCGCGGATCTCGTCGTCGGTCTCCGGCACCGGCACCCGCATGCCGCTGCGCGTGGCGCTGACGTCGGCGAGCTTGGCGCGGATCCGGTCCACCGGCGCGAGCGTCCTGGCCACCACCCGGGACACGCCGAGCCAGGTCAGGGTCACCAGCCCGGCCGACAGCCCGAACAGGAAGAGCGGCACCTGCGGCGTGACGTACCAGGGGACGGTGGCGTCGCTGACGTACACCAGCCAGTCGCCCTCGGGCTGGTAGACGCGGAAGACGGCCAGCATCTGGCAGCCGTCGGGCAGCGCGGGCACGTCGCAGATGACGTCGACGTGGTTGACGCTGTTGGCGTGCGGCGACAGGTGGCTGATGCGCGGCGCCCCGGTGAGGTGCTCGCCGGCGGCGATCACCCGGCCGGAGGCGTCGACGACCTGGACGCCGTCCATCCCGGAGCTGATCCTGTCGGGCAGCCGGTTCCGCTTGATCATGTGGACGACGTGCAGCGCGTAGTCGACGACCTCGACGCGCTTGTACTCGACGGTCGCGTTGTAGAGCGCGTACAGCACGAAGGAGTTGACCACGACGCAGATCAGCGCCATGGCCAAGCTGGCGAACAGTGCCAGCCGCCTGCGCATGGAGCCGCCGAACCGCGTGATCACACCTCCCCCTCCGGTAATCAGGTGATCACATTAGGTCACGGCAATGCTAATTAGCGGAGATTCAACGACAAATCCCCCTAAAACACCTCCAGATCAATGCTCTGTACGCCCCGCCGCGCGCTGGTTAGAGTAAGTGAGCACTGATTGCCGAGGAGTCGATGTGAATCTCGCTGTGAATCTCGCTGATTACCGGCGTGCGGCCAGGGACTGGCTGCGGGAGAACGCACCATCGGACGACGAACCCGGCGGCGACCCGATCGCCCGGGCGAAGGACTTCATGGCCCGGCTGCACGACGCCGGCTACTCCGGCATCACGTGGCCGGAGCGGTGGGGCGGCCAGGGCCTGACCCAGGCGGAGGAGCGGGCGTTCGCCGCCGAGGCCAAGGACTACACGCTGCCCACCTACGTCTTCTCGATCGGCCTGGGCATGACCGGCCCGACGATCGTCGACCGGGGCACCGACGAGCAGCGCGAGCGCTTCCTGCGCCCGCTGCTGCGCGGCGAGGAGATCTGGTGCCAGCTCTTCTCCGAGCCGGGCGCCGGCAGCGACGTGGCCGCCCTCCAGACACGGGCCGTGCGCGACGGCGCCGGCTGGGTGGTCAACGGGCAGAAGGTGTGGACGTCGGTCGCCCAGCACGCCGACTGGGGGCTGCTGCTCGCCCGCACCGACGTGGACGTGCCCAAGCACCGGGGCCTGACGATGTTCGTGGTGGACATGCGCCACCCGGGCGTCACCGTGCGGCCGCTGCGCGACATGAGCGGCCGCGCCAACTTCAACGAGATCTTCTTCGACGACGTGCACATCCCCGACGAGCACCGCGTCGGCGAGGTGAACGACGGCTGGAGCGTCGCCGTCACGACCCTGCTGCACGAGCGGCTGTCGATCTCCGCCGGCGTCGGCATGAGCGGTCAGCGCGACAACCCCGCCTCGCTGGAGGCGCTGCGCCGCACCCTCGACACCAGCGACCCGCTGGTCCGCGACGAGCTCGTCGAGCTGCACATCCGCACCCGCGCGCTGGCGCTGTTCAACCAGCGGCTGGCCCAGGAGACCAGCGCCGGGCAGTTCCCCGGCGCCCGGGGCAGCGCCGCCAAGCTGCTGCTGGCCGAGCTCTACCTGTTCCAGGCCGACCTGGCCACCCGCCTGACCGGCCCCGAGTCGGTCGTCGGCGACCACCCGCTCGGCTTCACGCTCGCCGCCGCCCCCGGCATGGCGCTCGGCGGCGGCACCAACGAGATCATGCGCAACATCGTCGGCGACCGGGTGCTCGGCCTGCCGCCGGAGCCCCGGGTGGACAAGACCGTGCCGTTCAAGGACCTGAAGGTGGGGACGCAGGCGTGAAGCTCGTACTCAGCCAGGAGCAGCAGGAGTTGCGCGCCGCCGTCCGCGCGTTCCTGGCCGCCGCCTCGCCGCTGCCGAAGGCTCGCGAGGGCTACGACCCCGCCGTCTACGCGCGGCTCAACGGCGAGCTCGGCCTGGCGGGCCTGATCGTCGGCGAGGAGTACGGCGGCGCCGGCGCCGGGTTCGCCGACCTGGCCGTCGCCCTGGAGGAGACGGGCGCGGCGCTGCTGCCCGGCCCGTTCCTGGCCACGACGTTCGCCGCGATCGCGCTGGCCGGCACGCCCGACAAGGAGCTGCTGACCGGCATCGCCGAAGGCCGGATCGCCGCCGCCCTCGTCCTGCCCGGGACCGCGATCCCGCTGCGCGACGGCGAGCTCACCGGCACGCTGCCGCAGGTGCTGTCCGGCATGGACGCGGACGTGCTGCTGGTGCCCGCGACGACGGACGGGGGCGCCGTCCTGACGGCCGTCACACTCGACGGGCCGGGCGTCACGCGGACGCCGCTGGAGACCCTCGACCTCACGCGCGGCCAGGCCCGCGTCGAGCTCACGGCGGCCGCCGCCCGGGTGCTCGGCCCCCTTCCGGACGCCGCCGGCGTCGCCGACCGGCTGGCCATCGCGCTGGCCGCCGAGCAGCTCGGCGTGATGCGCGCCGCGCTCGACGCCATCGTCGCCTACGCCAAGGCGCGGGTCGCCTTCGGCCGCTACATCGGCTCCTACCAGGGCGTCAAGCACAAGCTCGCCGACATGCACGGCAAGCTGGAGCAGGCCGAGTCGATCGTCCGCTACGCCGCCTGGGCCGCCGACGAGTCGCCCGGCGAGCTGCCGGAGGCCGCCGCGCTCGCCCAGGCGTACGTGGGCCGCGCCTGCTTCGAGGTGGCCCGCGACCACCTGCTGCTGCACGGCGGCATCGGCTACACCTGGGAGCACGACGCGCACCTGTACTACAAGCGCGCCAAGACGGACGAGGTGCTGCTGGGGCCGCCGCGCGAGCACCGGGCCAGGCTCGCCCGCCTGCTGGAGCTGTGATGGACGTCAGCGCCCTGCCCGGCTTCTACGCCATCGCCCAGGCCGACCCCGGCCGGCTCGCCGTCATCGGCCCCGACGGCGCCCGCACCACCTACGGGGAGCTGCTCGCCCTGGTCAACCAGGTGTCCCACGGGCTGCGCGAGCGCGGCCTCGGCGGCGGCGACGTGGTGGCGGGCGTGCTGCCCAACGGCCTGGACGCCGTCGTCATGCTGATGGCGACCGGGCAGATCGGCCTCTACTACGTGCCGGTCAACTGGCATCTGACCGAGGCGGAGATCGCGTACATCGTCGGGGACTGCGACGCCAGGCTGGTCGTGACGGCGGAGGAGGGGACGGCGGGGCTGGCCGCAGGGCAGCCCTCGGGCGCGCCCGGCGAGCGGGCGGCCGGGGCGGTCATGTGGTACACCTCCGGCACCACCGGCTTCCCCAAGGGCGTGCAGCGCCCCCTGCCCGGCGCCGAGCCCGAGGCCGTCGTGCCGCTCTACACGTGGTTCCTCGGCGAGGTCGTCGACCTGCGGCCGGGCGACGGCGTCCACCTGGTGACCTCACCGATGTACCACTCCGCGCCGTGCGCCCACACGCAGTTCGCGCTGCACCTCGGGCACACGGTGGTGATCGCGCCGAAGTTCGGGCCGGAGACCGTGCTGGAGCTGATCGGGCGGCACCGGGTGACGAACGCGATGATGGTGCCCACGATGTTCCACCGGATGCTGCAACTGCCGCAGGAGGTCCGCGACCGCTACGACGTGTCCAGCCTCCAGCAGGTCATCCACACCGCCGCCGCCTGCCCCGTCGCGGTCAAGCAGCAGATCATGGACTGGTGGGGGCCGGTGCTCTACGAGTACTACGGCTCCACCGAGTCGGCGATCGCCTTCGCCGTCAAGCCGCACGACTGGCTGGCCAGGCCCGGCACCGTCGGCAGGCCCGCGCCCACGTTCGAGGCGCGCGTCCTCGACGACGACGGGAACGAGCTGCCTCCCGGCGAGCCCGGCCTCGTCTACGTCAGGTCGAGCCTCGGCTCGTTCGAGTACCGCAAGGACCCGGCCAAGACCGCCGCCAGCATGCGCGGCGAGTGGTACACCCCGGGCGACGTCGGCTACCTGGACAAGGACGGCTTCCTGTTCCTGTGCGACCGGCGGACCGACCTCATCGTGTCGGGCGGGGTCAACATCTACCCGGCCGAGATCGAGGCCGCGCTGCTGGAGCATCCGGCGGTGGCCGACGTGGCCGTCATCGGCGTCCCCGACGAGGAGTGGGGCCACAACGTGGTCGCCCTCGTCGAGCCCGCCGAAGGGGTCACGCCGGGCCCCGGGCTCACCGCCGAGCTGCTGGAGCACTGCGGCCCGCGCATCGCCAGGTTCAAGCACCCGAAGGTGATCGCCTACCGCGACAGCCTGCCGCGCACGCCCACGGGCAAGCTGTCACGCTCGAAGGTCAGGCAGTCCTACCTGGACGGGGAGTGAACACCAGCTCCTCGCTGTAGCCGGCCTCGTCGCCCAGGTAGAAGCGGGTCGACAGGGTGCGGTCGTGCGTGTCGAACACGGTGGTCCAGATCGTGCGCCAGGGCCCCTCCGTGCCCGCAGGCACGGCCACCGAGGCCAGGCTCGCGCGCAGGTCGTCCGGCGACATGAGCACGCCCTTGCTCCGCTCGTACAGCGTGCGCAGCCTGCCGTACGTGCCGAAGCTCGCCTCGCCGTCCTGCGGCAGGTTCATCGGGTCGGGGTTGCGGTGCAGCAGGTGGTTGGTGACGCACAGCGGCCCGTCGCCGACCTCGATGACGTGCTCGGTGCCGTCCCGGCCGCGCTCCCACACGAACGCGCCGCCGCGCGCGTCGGCGACCAGGTAGTGCAGCGGGGCGCCGTGGTCGTAGTGCTTGGCGCCGAGCAGCGCCTGCTTGGCCTGCTCGACGTTCTCGCAGGTGTCGACGAGGAACCGGGGGAGCTGCACGCTGCCGAGCCCGACCTGCGGGTCGGCCGTCTCCGGCGGCGTCGTGTGCTCGATGTCGGCGATGAGCAGCATCACCGCCAGCCCGGCCTCGTTGATGCCGTCCATGCAGCCGTCCAGCTCGTTCATCGTGATCACGGTCGAGGCCAGGCCCTCGTCCGGCACCGTGGTGATCACGTACGGGCGCGAGGCGATCGGCAGCTCGCCTGGCGTGCTGTCCCGGCCCATGAACTCGCTGGTCGTCAGCGTGAAGAAGTCGTAGTTGCGGCCCGCCCTGCCGTGCCCGTCGGGGGCCGCCGACGGCGGGCACCACAGCGCCGAGCAGCCCGACCCGCCCGGGATCACGCTCAGGCCGTCCAGCGCCAGCTCGTCCTGCTCGGGGTCGAGGCCGAGCGCCTGCGCCGCGCCGTCCATGCGGGCGTGATGCTGCGGCCAGTGCCGCTCGAACCAGGTGCGGCGGGCCCGGCTCACCACCGGGTCGATCCGCTGCGGCTGCCAGCCGAGCCGCCGCGCCTCCTCGGTGAGCCGCCTGCCGATCTCCTCCTGGGAACCGCCGACGGTCAGGTGGTGCACGGTCTGGAAGTCGCCCCTGCCGCCCGCGATCTGCGTGATTGTCATGACCTCACGATGCGCGCGGGGGCTGACCGCCGTCCTACCGCCCGCTGACCGCGCGCCGGTAGCGCTCTGACAGCTCCCGTACGACCTCCGCCAGCTCCGGCGGGTCCAGCACCTCGAAGTCCAGGCCGAGGAAGCCCACCCAGACGGCCATCCCCGTCAGGTCGTCGCCGCCCAGCCGGAGCAGGCAGGTGGCGTCGTCGACCGGCTCCACGTCCAGCCCGGCGGTCGCGCCCAGCTCCCGCACCCGCTCGGCGGGGGCGTGCACCAGCACCGTGCCCCGGTGGCGCCACATCGCCGTGCTGACGGCCCGTTCCACGAACGCGGCCACGTCGCCGTCCTCCGGCAGCTCGCGCGGCGTGAACCGGGGCCCGCCCGGCGTGCGCGGCGTGAGCCGGTCCACCCGGTAGGTCCGCCAGCCGTCGCGGCCCACGTCGTAGCCGAGCAGGTACCAGCGGCCCCGGCGGTGCACCAGCCGGTACGGCTCCGCGTCGCGCTCGCTCTCGGCGCCGTCGTGCCCGGTGTAGCCGAAGCGGAGCCGTTCGCGGTCGCGGGCCGCGTTCGCGATCGTGGTCAGCACGCCGGGCGGCACCGACGGGGCGGCGCCGGGGATCTGCACGGTGTAGGAGTTCAGCGCGCTGACCCGGTGCCGCAGCCGCGACGGCAGCACCTGCTCCAGCTTGGCCAGCGCCCGCACCGACGACTCCTCGATGCCCTCGACGCCGCCGCCCGCCGCCCGGCCGAGCCCGACGGCCACGGCCACCGCCTCCTCGTCGTCGAGCAGCAGCGGGGGCAGCGCGGCGCCCGCGCCGAGCCGGTAGCCGCCGGACACGCCCGGGGTGGCGTGCACCGGGTAGCCGAGCGTGCGCAGCCGCTCCACGTCGTTGCGGATGGTCCTGGTGGAGACCCCGAGCCGCCGTGACAGCTCGGGGCCGGTCCACTCCCTGTGCGCCTGGAGCAGCGACAGCAGCTTGAGCAGGCGGGCCGAGGTTTCCAGCATGCCGACCAGTCTGCCGCCGATCGCGGAAGGAGCGCTTCCGCGTCAGCCGCCGAACAGCTTGCGTCCCTGCTCGATCAGCGTCAGCACGGTCAGCCCGCCGAAGAAGGCCACCGACCAGACCAGCGCGCCGAGCCGGTAGGAGCGCACCTTGATGGCGTCGGGCAGCGCGCCCCGGTTCAGCACGATGAGCAGGATCGAGTAGACGAACATCATCACGGCCGCGACGCTGCCCGACACCACCAGCAGGATGAGCGGCTGGTCGAAGCCCAGGAGCAGGATCGCGGCGCCGGCCAGCGCCATCGCCCACACGACGTAGAAGTAGACGCGGTTCACCGACACGGCCCGCTCGCGCAGGTAGACGGTCTTGATCGTGTCGGAGGCCAGCCGCGAGGTGTAGTCGACGATGCCCATCGCCGAGGCGAACAGCGCCAGCGCGCCGATCAGCCAGAACAGCACGCCGAACCAGGGCCCGACGACCTCCTGCAGCACCTGGCCCTCGATCCGCAGGAAGTCGATGCTGTTGGCCAGCCCCTCCCGGCCGAACACCGTCGAGTAGGCCAGCATCGACATGAACGCGATCGTCAGGAACGACACCAGCGCGAACGTGGCGCCCTGCTCCACGTTGGCGAAGCGCCACCACTGCCGCCAGCGCTCCAGGTTCGCCTTCGTCGGCGCGAACTGGTAGCCGGTGGACGAGGCCGCCTCCTCCTGCCCGGTGACCGGGCTGACCAGGCGGGGCACGTACGCGCCCATGCCGAAGCCCTTGTCGCGGATCCAGTTGCTCTGGCACAGGTTCTGGCCGCCGCCCGCGCCGGCGTAGGCGATGGCGCCCATCACCAGCGCGAACCCCAGGTCGTCGGCGGGGAACCCGGCGTTCACCGTCAGGCCGCGGCCGAGCTCGACCCAGCTCTCGGCGTTGATCGCGAACAGGATCGCGACGACGATCAGCGTGACGACCAGGGCGATCTTCACGAAGATCACCCGCTCCAGCGCGGTGTAGATCACCGGCGCGAGCGTCAGCCCGAGCGCGATCACCGCCAGCATGCCGACCGCGATCCAGCGCACGCTCTCCGCGCCGGTGCCGGTCAGGTACGTCACCATTGTCGCCGACGTGGTGACCCAGCCGGGCCACAGGTTCGCGCAGAGCGTCATGAGCACGAACACCAGGCCCCAGTGCCGCCACATCCGGCTGAACCCGGTGAGCGCCGTCTCGCCGGTGGCCAGCGTGTAGCGCTCGATCTCCATGTTGAGGAACCACTGCGTGATGATGCCGATCGCCGCCCCCCACAGGAAGATCAGGCCGACCTGGGAGGCGATGTACGGCCAGAGGATGAACTCGCCGGAGGCCAGCCCGACCCCGGCGCCGACCAGTCCGGGGCCGATGACGCGCCAGGTCGAGCGGGGCGGTTCGGGAAGGTCGCGGACGGTGACGGGAGGCAGGACCCGCGTGGGCACGGTGGGGGTGAAGTCCGTCATGCGGAGCTCCTTGCTGCAGTCCTGATCGCCGCGCTTTACGCGGCTTTCGACAGCTTGTTACCCCCGCTCGACCACGTAATCCCCGTCGTCGGTGAACCCGGTGACGCGGGCGCCCCCGGCGAGCAGCCCGCCGAGCACCCGGCGCGTCGCCAGCCGCCACTCCCGGGCCGCGCCCGGGTCGGCGCGGCGCAGCGTCTCCACGTCGTCCGGCGTGGCCACCAGCACCACCGGCCCGTCCGCGTCGGTGACGACCGGCCGCTCGCCCACCGCGTCCAGCAGCCGCGCCGCCCCGGGCGCGGCCCGGCCGCCGCCCGGCGGCCCGGTCAGGTGCCACACCGCCAGCAGCCGGTCGGAGTCGTCGCCCTCGTTGATCGCGTCGGCCATCGCGCCGTAGAAGCTCTCCAGGTACGCCTCGGGCCGCGCGCCCAGCTTGGCCAGGTTGAACCGGGCGTTCCTGCGCACCAGCGGATCGAACGTCCAGGTGATGCGGTCCAGCCCGCGCCGCAGGCACCAGGCGCGCTGGTGCAGCTTGAGCGCGTAGCCGACGCCGCGCCCGACCAGCGCGCCGGTGACGTGCGAGTGCAGGGCGCGGCCGGCCGCCAGGAAACCGACCGACGCGCCCACGAGCACGTCGTCCTCGTAGGCGCCCGCCACGTAGCCGCCCGCGTGCGCGAAGGCGATCATCAGCTCCAGCGGCACCGGCACGTTGCCCGGGTCGGGATGCCAGATGTCGTCGAACAGCCGCAGCGCCTGCCGGAACTCGGCCATCGCGTGCAGCTCGCGGATCGCCACCCCGCTCCGCGCGGCGGCCCCGGCCGCCAGGTCCTCGCCGGTCAGGTCGGTCACACCCTCACTGGTCACACCCTGGTCGTACCCGTGCTCGCGCCCGCCTGTCACACGAGCAGCTCGGCGAAGAGCCGGTGCACGTTGCCGCCGAGGATCTTCAGCACGTCCTTCTCCGGCACGCCGCGCCCGAGCAGGCCCTCGGTGACCATCGGCAGCCCCGACGGCCCCTCCAGACCGGGGATGGCCGCCCGCGTGTCGACGCCCCTGAGCTGCAGGTCCTCGCAGCAGGGCGGGGTCAGGTCGTCCATCACCTCGCGGATGAAGTCGGGGCCCAGGCCGACGTGGTCGATCCCGGCCACCGAGGCGACGTGCTCGATGTGGTCGAGCAGGTGGTCGAGGGTCGCCTCGTGCTCGCGCTCGGTGAGGAACGGCGCGAAGAAGTTCACGCACACCACGCCGCCCGTGGCCGCTACGGCGCGCAGCTGCTCGTCGGTGAGGTTGCGGTGGTGGTCGCGCAGCGCGCGGGCCGAGGAGTGCGTCGCGATGAGCGGCTTGGTGGTCAGCTCCAGCACGTGCGCGACGCCGGAGGCGCCCAGGTGGGAGACGTCGAAGACGACGCCGAGCCGCTCCATCTCGCGCAGCGCCGCCACGCCGTGCGAGGTGAGCCCGCTGCCGGTGGCGTCCTCGCCGCTGCCGTCGGCCAGCGGGGTGCGGCCCCAGTGCGCGATCGAGGCCACCCGCACGCCCAGCCGGCGCACCGTGGAGATCAGCTCCACGCTCGCGTCCAGGCCCGGCATGCTCTCCAGCGCCAGCACGAGGGCGATCAGGCCGGCGTCGAGCGCGGCGTCGATCTCCGCCGCGTCACGGCAGAGCCGGACGTGCTCCGGGTTGCCCTCGGCGATCACGTGGGCGCACTCGATCATGCGCAGCGTCTGGCGCAGCGCGCCCTCCGGCCGGTACTGGTCGTCGATGAAGACGGGCAGCACCTGGAGGTTCACGCCGCCCGCGACGAGCTGCGGCAGCCAGCGCTCGCGGAAGAAGTCCGCCCACCGCTCCGGCGGGCGCGCCGAGACGGCCATGAGCAGGTCGTTGTGGGTGTCCGCGACGAGCGCGCGCTGATGCAGGGAGGTCGTCATGCGAGGGACGCTACCGCCCCGGCCATGCCGGTGCCATGTGGCATCGTACGGAAATCGCGGCGCGCGTTGGACGCTCACACCTGCCGGTAGGCCGGGCGCGGCGGCCGGGCCGTCAGGCGGCGGTAGAGCGGTGCCGGACCCGGCCAGTTGTTGGTGACGCGGCCCTCGGCGTTCTTGTACCAGCTCCGGCAGCCATCACTCCACACCATGCGGGCCATCGCCGCGTCGAGCTGGGCGCGCCAGGCCGCCATCGCCTCCGGCCGCACCTCCAGCCGCCGCCCGCCCGACAGGTGCGGCAGGCACGCCATGACGTGCGCCACCTGGCATTCGAGCATGAACACGATCGAGTTGTGCCCCAGGTTCGTGTGGGGCCCGTACAGCAGGAACAGGTTCGGGAAGTGTGGCACCGAGATGCCCAGGTACGCCTCCGGGCCGCCGGCCCACTGCTCGGCCAGGTCGCGCCCGGCCCGGCCCGTCACCCGGATCGGCGCCAGGAACTCGGTGGCGCGGAAACCGGTCGCGTAGACGATCGTGTCGGCCTCGTACGCGGTGGTGGCCGTCTCGACGCCCTTGGGCGTGATGCGGGAGATCGGGTCGGTCACCACGTCCACGCCGGCGCGGCACAGCGCCGGGTAGAACGCGCTGTCGATGATCACCCGCTTGCAGCCGGGCGGGTGATCGGGCGTGAGCTTGGCGCGCAGCTCCGGGTCGGGCACCTGGTCACGTAGATGGCCCAGGGCCCGCTTGCGCAGCAGGTCGCGGCTCCAGCCGCCGGCGAGCGCGGGGTAGAGTGCGGCCTCGGCGTAGCGGAAGATCCACTCCCGGTAGGCGCGCTGGAGCCCCGGCACGAACCGGAACGCCAGCCTGGCCGCCGTGCCGAACTCGGCGTCGGGCTTGGGGATCACCCAGTTGGGCGTGCGCTGGAACACGGTCAGCCGCTCGGCGCGCTCGGCCACCCGGGGGATGAGCTGCGCCGCCGACGAGCCGCTGCCGATCACCGCGACCCGCCTGCCGGTCAGGTCGTGGCCGTGGTCCCAGCGGGCGGAGTGGAAGGCGGCGCCCTCGAAGTCGTCCATGCCGGGGATCTCGGGCAGCCGGGGGCGGTTGAGCTGGCCGACGCTCATCACGACGACGTCGAACGCCTCGCTCTCGCCGCCGGCGGTGACCTGCCAGCGGGAGCCGTCGAAGGCGGTGTCGGTGACCTCGGCGTTGAACCTGATTTTCCGCCTGACGTCGTACTTGTCGGCGCAGTGTTCTAAGTAGGCCAGGATCTCGGGCTGTTCCGGGTATCTGCGGGTCCAGCTCGCGTACTTCTCGAACGAGTACGAGTACAGGTGCGACGGGATGTCGCAGCCCGCCCCCGGATAGCTGTTGTCGCGCCACGTGCCGCCGAGCGCGCCCGCCTTCTCGAACACCGTGTAGGAGCCGATCCCGGCCTTCTCCAGCCGGATCGCCATGCACAGCCCGCCGAACCCCGCCCCGATGATCGCGACCTTCGGTGTCATGCGCCCTCCGCCCGAGTCAGGATCCACTTACATTACGCCCGAAGGGATGCCGCGCCCAGCCCCGCGCTCCTCGTCCGGCCGTAGATCCCGATAGTCTTCCCAGGTGGCTGCTGTGACGCTGACTGACGTGATCGACGTGATCGAGGCGGCCTACCCGCCCGCCCGGGCCGAGTCCTGGGACGCCGTGGGCCTGGTCTGCGGCGATCCCGCCCAGCCGGTGGGGCGGGTGCTGTTCGCGGTCGACCCGGTCGCCGCCGTCGCCGACGAGGCGCTGGAGTGGGGCGCCGACCTGATCGTCACCCACCACCCCCTCTATCTGCGCGGCACCACCAGCGTCGCCGCGACCACCCCCAAGGGCCGGCTGATCCACACCCTGATCAAGCACGACATCGCCCTCTACACCGCCCATACCAACGCCGACGTGGCCAACCCGGGCGTCTCCGACGCGCTGGCCCGCGCCGTCGGCCTCACCGGCGGCCTGACGCCGCTGCGGCCGCTGCCCGACGACCCCGCGTGCGGGCTCGGCCGCGTCGGCGACCTGCCGGAGGAGACCACGCTCGGCGACTTCGCCGCCCGCGCCGCCGCCGGGCTGCCCGCCACCTCGTGGGGCATCCGCGTCGCCGGCGACGTGAGCCGCCCCGTCTCGCGGGTCGCCGTCAGCGGGGGAGCGGGCGACTCGCTGCTGGCCGACGCGCGCGCCGCCGGGGCGGACGTGTTCCTCACCGCCGACCTCCGCCACCACCCCGCCAGCGAGTTCATGGAGGCGGGCGGGCCCGCGTTGATCGACGCCGCCCACTGGGCCACCGAATGGCCGTGGCTCGACGGCGCCGCGTCCATCCTGGCCGCCGGTGGCGTTAACGTTGAGACGCGCGTCTCCGCCGCGGTCACCGATGCTTGGACACGAGGATATTGATCATGAAAGCAGCCCCCGAGGCCCAGAAGAGACTTCTCGATCTGGCCGCGCTCGACTCCCAGCTCGACCGGCTGGCCCACCGCCGCCGCACCCTGCCGGAGCTGGCCGAGATCGACGAGCGGTCCAAGCGGTTCGCCAAGCTCGCCACCGAGGTGATCGAGGCCGAGACCGAGGCGGGCGACCTGGCGCGCGAGCAGGCCAAGGCCGAGAGCGACGTCGACACCGTCCGCGCCCGCGCCGACCGCGACCAGAAGCGCCTCGACTCCGGCGCCGTCACCTCCCCGCGCGACCTGGCGAGCCTGCAGTCGGAGATCGCCTCGCTGCAGCGCCGCCAGAGCGACCTGGAGGAGGTCGTGCTGGAGATCATGGAGCGCCGCGAGGCCGCCGACGCCCGCGTCCGCGACCTGGTGGCCCAGCGTGACGAGGTGGCCGCCGGCCTGACCGCCGCCGAGGCCGGCCGCGACGCCGCGCTCGGCGACATCGGCAAGGAGACCGACGAGGTGCAGGGCCGCCGCGACGCCCTCTCCGGCGAGATCCCCGCCGACCTGCTGGCCCTCTACGACAAGCTCAAGGCCCAGTACGGCGTCGGCGCCGCCATGCTGCACGGCGGCCGCTGCCAGGGGTGCAAGGTGGCGCTGTCCATCGCCGAGATGAACCGCATCAAGTCCGCCCCGCACGACGAGGTGCTGCGCTGCGACGAGTGCCGCCGGATCCTCGTCCGCACCCCAGAGTCGGGCCTGTGACCTCCTACCTCATCGAGGCCGACGGCGGCTCGCGCGGCAACCCGGGCCCCGCCGGTTACGGCGCCGTCGTCAAGGACGCCGCCGACGGCCAGGTGCTGGCCGAGGCGGCCGAGGCGATCGGCGTCACGACCAACAACGTGGCCGAGTACCGGGGCCTCATCGCCGGCCTGCGGACCGTGCTGTCGCTGGCCGGCGACGGGGCGCGGGTGGCGGTCCGGATGGACTCCAAGCTCGTCATCGAGCAGATGGCCGGCCGCTGGAAGATCAAGAACGAGGGCCTGCGCCCGCTGGCGCTCGAGGCGGGCAAGCTGGCCCGGCGGCTGCGGATCACCGAGTGGACGTGGATCCCGCGCGCCCACAACGCCCACGCCGACCGGCTGGCCAACGAGGCCATGGACGCCGCCGCCAAGGGCCTGGCCTGGTCCGCGGGCGGCTCCACCGCGGGCGCCACGGCCCCACCGGCGACCGGCGACCACCGCCCGCCGCTGGTGGAGCAGACCGACCTGCTCGACCTGTCCGCCCCCGCCGCCTCCGTGGCCGCCCAGGAGAGCACGCCGGGCACCGGCTGGGCCCCGCCCACCCGCGTGGCCACCTCCCTGCTCCTGCTCCGGCACGGCGAGACCCCGCTGTCGGTGGAGCGCCGCTTCTCCGGCCTCGGCGACGCCGAGCTCACGCCCAACGGCCACGCCCAGGCCGAGGCGGCCGCCGCCCGGCTCTCCCGCGCCCCGTACCGGCTCGACGCCGTCGTGAGCTCCCCGCTCACTCGCGCCCGCCAGACGGCCGAGGCCGTGGCCGGGCGCACCGGCCTGAGCGTCGAGGTGGACGACGACCTGCGGGAGGTCGACTTCGGCGCCTGGGAGGGGCTGACGTTCACCGAGGTGGGGCGCCGCTGGCCGGACGAGCTCACCGCCTGGCTCGCCGACCCCGCCACCCCGCCGCCCGGCGGCGAGAGCTTCACCGCCGTGGCCGACCGCGTCGAGCGCGCCCAGCGGCGGCTCATGGAGACCTACGAGGGCCGTACCGTCCTGGTGGTCTCCCACGTGACGCCGATCAAGACCCTGCTGCGCCTGGCCCTCACGGCGCCCCCCGCGGCCCTCTACCGCATGCACCTGGACGTGGCCTGCCTGTCGCTCATCGAGCACTACCTCGACGGCCAGGCCGTGGTGAAGTCGTTCAACGACACGTCCCACCTGCGCTGACCGGTTCCGGTCGTGCCGGGCGCCGCCAGAACACCCGGCACGACCACCGGTGCCTCCGCCCCCCTCAGGCGGTGACGGGTCCCATCCCATCGCCTCGATCTTGCTATTTGCTTGCGGTTGGCTTGTAGCTGATAGCCTCACCCACAGACGAGCCGGCCGGGCGGCCGCGTCGGGCCCGCACGGGCCCGCCGAGGAAGGTCCGGGCTCCACAGGGCAGGGTGGTCGGTAACGCCGACCCGGGGTGACCCGCGGGACAGTGCCACAGAAAGCAAACCGCCTCCCGGTTTTCCGGGCGGTAAGGGTGAAACGGTGGTGTAAGAGACCACCAGCGCCCACGGTGACGTGGGCGGCTCGGTAAACCCCACCTGGAGCAAGGTCAAGAAGGGTCGCTCTCCGGAGCGGCCCGCGCGCGCCGTTCGAGGGCTGCCCGCCCGAGGCGCGCGGGTAGACCGCTTGAGGCCGCCGGCAACGGCGGCCCTAGATGGATGGTCGCCCCTCCGTCCCCGGTCACGGGGCCGGAGGACAGAACCCGGCCTACAGGCCGGCTCGTCTCACTCCGCCGCTGTGACCAGGGGCAGAGCACTGTTCAAGATTGCCTGTTCCGTCCCTGTTCCGTGAGATTCGGAAGCAGAAGCGCGTCAATGGCCCCACGCCCGAGATCGTCTTGGTCCGGAAAGAGATGGCCGTAGGTGTCCATCGTCTCGGCGATGGTGGCATGGCCCAGCCGAGTCTGGATCACTTTCGGGTTGAGGTTCGCCTTGATCAGCCCGGAGGCGTAGAAATGCCTCAGATCGTGGAACCGAGTGCCCTTGGGAAGGCCGGCCTTAGCTACAGCCTCGCGCCAGCATTCGTTGAACGACTTTCGCTGAGCGATACGACGACACCTGTTGGTGATAAGCACGCCCTCAGGGCCAGTGGGGTAGCACGTTTGATGCTTTGTGATCTGGGTGAGGACGAGGTCATCAACGGGCAGCGCGCGACGCGATGCCTTGGTCTTGAGTTCGACCAGTTCGCCGTTCTGCGCCTGGCGATGAACGAGAACGCGCTTGGCTCCCGTCTCCACCTTCGAGACCGTCAGGCCGAGGGCCTCGCCCAGTCGAAGCCCCAATCCGAAGCCGAGCCATACGGCCAGCTGGTAGCGCGGCGTCATCGCGTCAGCGAGAGCCAGAACAGCCTCTACTGGCAGTGGTTCGACCACTCGGGCCGTGATGCGCGGTAGTGGAACGCGTGAGCACGGGTTGTTGGGGATGTCGCCGTCATCAACGGCGGCCTGCATGACCAGACGCAGGACCGCGAACACGGTGTGCACCGTGGTCGGAGCCAAGGTCTTGTTCAACCGTGCGACGACGGCTTTCATATCCGCCCTGGTGAGGCTGCCGATCCGCCGTTCACCCAAGGCCGGGATCAGGTGCGCGTTCAGGTGGACGGTGTAGGTGTCGAGGCTATTGGTCCTCAAATGCACCTGTGATGGCAGCCACTTGTCCTGGGCGTACTGACGAAAGAGAAGCTTGCCCCTGCGTTCGTCGACATAGACACCACGGAGCCGATCAGCCTCCTTGGCCGTTCCATGATTCGTCGCCTGAGCTTTGGTCGTGAAGGCTTTCGTTTCCTCCTTGCCGTCTGGCCCGATCCAGATGGCGAGCCAGCGCTTGGCCTCTTTGCTGCCGCCGTTGTCGGGATGCCGCTTCGTCTTCTGCCGATGCTTTTGACCATCCGATCCCGTGACGGTCCGGAACCAGAGGTCACGGACGCGAGCCATCAGGCCGCATCTCGCTGCTGGCGGAACCAGTCAAGAACGTCCTCCTCCAGGTAGCGGAGGTGACGACCGACACGGGCCGCCTTCGGGCCGATCCCTCGGTGTCGCCACTGGTACAAGGTGGCAACGGGCACGCCGAGGAAGATCGAAACGTCTTCGGTGCTCCAGGTTCGCTGGGTAGCGGGGTTCATGACGGTGATGCACTCCGTTCGCGTTCTGAGGTTGGTCAGGCGGCGAGCGGTGTGGACGAACTGCATGCCTGTTGGTGGGCGAGTTCTTCGCGTCCTGCTCGGGTGCGTTCGCGGGCTTGGGCCGCTGCCGTGTTGGCGAGGAGTTGGTCACCGGTCGTGTGCCAGCCGGTGCCTGCGTAGGTGAGGAATCCGATGACGAGGGTGGTTTCCTCGGTTTGGGTGTCAAGGACGGCTTGACGCTGGAATCGCGTTGGTTCGGGGTGTCCCTCTGGCCCTCGATGGCCTTGGTTGAGGGCGTGTGCGCGTTTGTAGGCGGCTCGTTGTTCGCGGATGGAGCCGAAGGTGATCGAGTAGCGGCGGGCTTTGGTGAGGAAGTGTCCGCCGAAGCCGAGCATGTGCGCCCACCTGCGTAGTCCTCTCCATTCTGGCGTGTGGCCGAGGTTCCAGGCGGCGGCGATGAGCCGTTCGGGATGAGTGCCGGTGGGGTTGGCGTACAGATCGATGGTGTCGGCGGTGAGCCGCCGGGAGGTATGACCGGTGACCTCGGTGCCCTTGGTGGAGTACTTGGCCAGATAGGCGGCGACGGCCTGGTCATCGAGGGCATCGCCGGAAGCCGACAGGGTGATGGGCCGAATCTCATGCTGCTCGCCCCAGGAGATGGGCCAGCCGCCGGGCTGATCGGGGTGGGGAGGAGTGGTGTAGGCGATGGTGGTGGCGGCGAGGGTAACGGCGGCGGTGATGTCTTCGACGGTGATGCCGTCCGGGGGCGGGGTGATGGCGTCGGGCAGGTCGGGGTCGATGCCGTCCAGGCGGAGCAGGATGTGAAAGTGGACGGCGCCGCGTGCTTGGTATTCAGCGGCTTTGCCGTGGGAGAGCCGGACTTTGGGCAGGCCGCGTTGCCGGGCGAGCTGGTTGAGGTGTCGTTCGGCGTGTTGCTTGGTGCGGCGCCAGAGTTCTCCGGCGTGGTGGTTCCACACGACGTGATGGGCGTGGTCGTAGCAGTCGGGGCACAAAGGTCGGCCGAGCTGCTCGTCGCCGGGGGAGTGGCGTTGCCAGCAGGCCAGCGGTCTTCCGTGGGGGCAGGTGGGGTTACCGCGGCGTGCGTGGCAGGGGGTGGGGCGGCAGGTGCAGCGGGTTTTGTCGCGGCAGGTGCAGTGGCGTACGTCGCGGGTGTGGACGGGGCCGAAGGAGGGGGCGGTGAGGGTGGCGAAGACGGCCGGGTGGGTGCGGACGGTGTCGGGGATGGTCTTGCCGCCGACGAGTCCGGCACGGACGAGGTGGTAGGCGTCGTGTTGGTAGGTGGTGGCGCAGGCGGGGCAGACGGTGTGGCGGCGGTTGCCGCAGGCTTTGTAGATGACACCGTCGGGCAGGGTCGAGGTGTGCCGGACGGTGAGGATCTCACCGGTGCGGGTGTCGACGGTGGCCAGGTTGCCGTGCAGCCGGATCGGGTGGGTGCAGGCGGCGGCTGATTCGACGTGGCCGAGCCAGGCCGAGTAGTCGGGGCGTGCGGCGCGTTCCAGGGCGGTGCGGATGTGCTGACGAGGTTCGCGCGCGAAGGAGGGGGTTTCGGTGTTCGCCCCCACGCCCGGGGCCAGGGAAGCAGTCCCGGGGGTGAGAGCCAGCGCCGAAGCGGTGTCGAGCTGGAGTTGCATGGGTCAGTGCTGTCCTTCCAGGGCGGGGGTGGGCAGTTGCAGGACCGGCAGGGCCGGGGTCCGCTCCTGGGGAGTGCGGTGGTCGGTGTGCGCGTGGTCCTGGCGCTCGTGGCCGAGGGGCGCGTCCGCAGGTTGAGGTGTGGTTTCCGGGTCGGGTTCCGGCACGGTGGCCGTGTTGAGTGCCGCCGGTTGAGCGGTGGGAGTGCGGGAGAGCACGAGTTTGGTAAGGGCTAGGAAAGCCAGGGCGGGGACGGCGGCGATCAGCCAGCCGGTGGGGTGAGGCTTGGCGACGGCGATTTGGGCCGCGATGGACAGACCGGCGGAGGCGATGAGGACGATCATCGGGTAAGCGATGGATTGACCGTTGCGCTTGCGTCGCCGGACTTCCAGGCCGGAGGCGGTGGGGGTGAGTTCGGAGATGACGGCGTTGGCCCAGCCGAACCATTCGCCGGTTCCTTCGGGGCTGTTGGCCATGGTCCAGTCGTGGACGTGGGTGAAGGAGGCGGCTCCGGCCATGAGACCGACCAGGAGCAGGATGACGAGCTGAACGCTGGATTCGACGCGTTCGGTTCGGTTAGTGGCTGAGGACATGGTGTTCCTCCTGGACGTCGCGTTGGGGGACGACTGGTTGGTGACAGTCGAGGCAGGTGATCGAGGCGGTCGCGAGTAACGCGGCAGCGTGATGGGTGACTCGGTTGCATGCGCAGATGGCAGGCACGATCTTGATCGCGTAAGGCGTGCTGGTGTCTGCCGTGGTGGTGTGGTCGGTGTCAGGCTGATCCCAGCCGGTAACACGTGGGGTGATGCCGCATAGGGGGCAGCAGCGTGAGGCTCCACCCCTCTTCTTGAGGGAGCGTTCGAGGTTGCGTCCGCCGGTCCAGGTGCGGGCGACGATGAAGTCGATGCCTGCGGCGGTGATGACCTTCATGAGGCGGGCACCGGTGCCGTTACGGTGCTGGCGGAGGCGGCGGTTCAGGTCGCCGGGGGTCCAGCCGATGTAGTGGCGGGCGTGCTTGTAGGGCCGCTCGAAGTGCAAGAGATAGACAGTCCCTATGGTGATCATCAGAGGCTCACCTCGCGTGCGGTCACCAGGCAGCGGTGTGCGTGATCAGGGTCGAACCAGCAGCTACGGCACAGGGTGCGAGCGGCTAGGACAAGGTCGGCATGAGCTCGGCAGAAGCCGAGAATCGCGATGTGTTCGTGAAGGCAGCCGCCTTCGAGCAGGACGCTTGCGAGGGAAGCGCAGTAGTCGTCGGGGGCACTGGCCGGAGCGAACGGACAGAAGGTGACGATCATGAGTCACCCCAGCGCTGTTGGGCGGCCTGGCGGGTGATGCCCAGTGGGCGGGCGATGTCGGCCCAGGAGTAGCCGTAGTTGGCTCGGAGCTGGATGACGGCCTGGGCGATGGCGTGGTCGAGCTCGGCGACGACGCCGGCGAGGTCGGCGAGGGCTTCGATGTCGCCTTCGGCGATACGCTTGCTGTAGGCGCGGATGATCCTTTTGAGGAACGCGGCGTAGTCGGGGGTTTCGATGGAACGGCTCATGAGGCGCTCCGCTTCATGCGACGCGCACGCGAAGCCTTGTCGAGAGCGGCCAGCTGCTTGCCGGTGGGCTTGCGCTTGGGCAGCGCGCGGGTGACGTCGTAGAGGTAGGCGACACGGCCGCCTTTGCGCCACAGGATTTGGGCGACGGGGGCTTGTCCGCCGGGGCGCAGGCCGAGAGCGGCGAGTTGACGTCGGGTCTTCAAGTGCTTGGGTGCCCACTTCCACGGATAAGTGGGCAACTTGTACTCAGAGCCAGTGGGGTCGTAGAAAACGACCCGGGTACCGGGAGTGGCGTTGAGCCGTTCGAGCTGCGGTATCCGAGCAGCCGAAGCGGGAATAGAGTGCATGACAGTTCTGCTCCTTTGCTGGGAGTGAGCTGGGGCGAGGGCCGGGGATCTTTGGCGAGAGGTCCGGCCCTCGCGTGCATGTTCAGTCGGTGCCGTCAGCCAAGGTGATGGGGTCGCCGCAGCAGGTGCAGTGCCAGCCGTCAGCGGCCAGGTAGGTGGAGCGGCACTGTCCGTCGCACAGGACGAATTCGGCGGTGCCGTTGCTGTCGGTGCCGAAGATGAGCCACGGGGATTGGCAGATCGGGCAGGCCAGCGCCCAGGAGATGAGGCCCATGGCGAGTACCTCAGCGCAGGCCGGGCAGTAGCAGCGGCCGTTTTCGCGCTGGCCGATGAGCCAGCCGGCGGGTGTCGCCTCAAGCAGGGCGACGGTGTTGCGGCAGTGGTTGTCGCACTGGGCTATCCAGTTGCGCAGGTCGGGGCTGCCGTTGGGGTGGTAGGCCTTGTGGATCACAGCGGCCTCCAGTGGGGGTCGTCGTAGGCGGAGGCCGGGACGGTCATCGCGGTCGTTTCTCCATCGATGCCGGTGTCGACGTCGTTCTTGAGCCAGAACATGGGCAGGCGCCAGGTGTAGGGGCGGCTGAGTTCGTCGTACCAGCGGGTGTGCTGGATGATGTGCGGGCTTTCCAGCCAGGCGATGCCGGGGTTGGCCTCAGCGGGCATCGGGGCACACCTCCCCGCAGTGCTCGCATTCAGGGCGAGGGCCGTGTCGTGGTGCATGGTGGTTCTCCATTCAGGCGGCGAGAGGTACGGAAACCTGGTCGCCGTTGCGGCGGGTCCAGGTGACGTAGTCGACGAGCTGGTGGATTTGCGCGTCGGTGAGATAGGCGGCTTTGACCAGGTGCGGGATGCCGCCTTCGGCGATGAGGTAGAAGACGCCGGGGGTTTCCGGGCTGATGGCTTGGGCGTTGAATCCGGCTGAGGCCCAGCCGTGGCCCAGGATGATGTCGGAGCTGTTCGGGGTGGTGCAGCGGAAGGCTGCCCGGTAGCCGAACAGGTCGCGTAGCGAGGTGGGGATGATGTCCATGCTCGGGCGTTGGGTAGCGGCGATGACCGGTATGGCGCAGGCGCGGCCTCGTGCGACCAGGTCGCGGACGAGTGCGATGAACTCTTTCTGCTGCTCGGGAGTGCCGGTGGTGGCGGTGTAGTAGGCGAGTTCATCGATGAAGACGCCGATGACGTTGATGGCGTCGCTGGCCAGGAACTTGCGGCGGCCATGGGCGACCAGCCAGGAGTAACGGCGGTCCATCACCTTTTGCAGGCGGCGCAGCACGCGTAGGCCCTTGTCGATGTCGGGGCCGACGAAGACGCCGCCGGTTGCTTCGGCGGCTTCCATCCACATCCCCAGTTCGACCCATTTGGGGTCGAGTAGAACGGGGGTGAAGTCGTGGCACAGGAAGGCGTGCCCGACGAGGTTTTGGATCAGTACGGACTTGCCGCCGCCGGGTTCTCCGGCGTCCAGCAGGTTGTGATACACCAGGTCGAGGTAGACCGGGTTGCCGAATTCATTGATCCCGATGAACACCGGGTCGAACATGGACATCGACGGCGCTACCGGGATCGTGGCCGGAAGGTCGGGAAGAGCCGCGTGCATGGCAGCGTCACCTCTTACGTGTCAGGCGAATGTGAGAGGTGCTACCGGGAGGAGCAAACGAGGTTCTCCCGGTAGCGGACGACGCGTCAGATCCAGTCGAGGTCGGGGTTGTCCGTGGCCGTCTTGGCAGGGATGCCGTTGACGGCCGGGGGTCGGCCGTTCTTCTTGGCCGGACGCTCGGTGGGGTCGGTGTCGTCGTTTTCCGGCACGTCAGCGAGATCGAGCTGAGCCGGAACGGTGGCGATCGGCCGGGTGATGGCCGGAACGTCGGTCGGCAGTTCCTCGGTGAGAGGGGAGCCGACCAGGCCGCCGAGGACATCACGGCGTTTGATGTCCAGGTAGATAGCGGCGGAGTTGGAGGTGCGGGCCTTGGTCACGGTGACCGAGGCGGCCCAGCAGGCGACGGCGATTCTGCCGAGCTGGTTTTCGATCTGGTCCAGGGACAGGCCGGGACGCAGCCAGACCCAGACGCGTTCCCCGACCGGGATGGGCTTGGCCAGGCCGATGAACGGCAGGTGGCCGTGCCGGTCGGTGGGCAGGAAGGTGCTGAAGCAGGCGCGCAGGCGGTGCCGGACGATGAGGCACCACAGCAGAGCGAGCGCATACCGGCGCGAGGCGGGCGTGAGGCAGCAGCCTGCGATGACGCTGGCGTAGGCGGCGCCGGTGATGAGGGGGTTGGTCTGGTCTTGGAGGTACACCCAGCCGCCGATCAGCAGCAGGACGAGGGTGATTTCCGGCAGCCACCACCAGATGGCGCGCAGGACGGGCCAGATGGCGATGATGGAAGCGGCGAGGCCGCCGATGATGGTTCCGGCCGCGAGGCCGATCGGGACGGCGGCGAGCGGGGGCAGGTAGTAGGTGGAGATGACGGCGGCGAAGATGCCGACAACCGCCAAGACCACGTAGAAGGTGATCTTCGCGGTGCGCAGGTAGCTGTGCTGCACGTTGTTCTGGATCACGGTGACGGAGCTACCGCGACGGCCGTGGCCGCCTCTGTTGTGGTGATGTACCCCGAAGGTACTCTTGGACATGACTCTCCTCCTCGTGGCGAGGGTGGGGGTTGAGAGCGGGACCGTGCGTTGTAGCAGGCGATACGGTCCCGCTTGTGTGTGACGAGGCTGAATAACGACGATTTAGAACCTGTGATTAGGGGTTTTGGATAACGTCGTCGTAGTCGCCGTTGGCGAACCTGGTTGCGGTCTGGTCGCAGTCACGCGCCCAGTCGGTCCACGCCTTTGCGGCTTTCTGGTCGCCGGCCTTCTTGGCCTTGGCGGCTTTGCGCCACGCTTCGGCGGCAGCATCGGAGTTGCAGGTGATCGCGTCTTCGCGATCCTTGAACAGCCAGCCCATGGTAAGAATCCCTTCTGATCGGATTACGCGGTGGTGATGAGGGCGGCGATGAATAGCCAGCCCACGTGCCAGGACTGGTCGAGGGCATAAGCGCCCGTGCCGAGATGTGCAGTGAACGCTTTTCATCCTGCTTCACGGAGTTGAAGAACGAGGATGGCTTTGACGAGCTGACCTGCGAGAAGAGGGCAACACCGTAGCTTGCGA